>JALRJJ010000126.1 GCA_023255095.1 bacterium | reverse complement strand
AGGTTGTGCGGCCATATGTATCACGACCGACGGCTTCGCCGTTTGCAAAGCGGACGACAGCTTCGCTAGGTCTCGAATGTCTCCAATTGTCGAGCGTTGCATCCGGTTTTCAAGTCGCGTCTCGGAAAAAAAATTTCAAATATCTATTTTTGCTTTAGTGAGCCGGCGAGAGGATTCGAACCCCCGACCCGCTGATTACAAATCAGCTGCTCTACCAACTGAGCTACACCGGCGATTCATATATTTTAATCTCTATACGCACGCGTAGACAAAAGCGGTGAAATATAATAAATATTATTAGGAAAACAAATTATTTCTTTCTGATTAGTTTTTGACCTTGAGAAGAATCTTCAACATTCCAACCGAGTTCTGACAATTTTTCTCTTATTTGATCGGATAACTCCCAATTTTTTTTATTTCTAGCTAACTCTCTGCTTTCTAGTAATTTTTGTACATTCTCAGGAAAAGGATTTGAACTGCTATCAGATAAACATTGAAATATTGAATTAAATAAATTAACGAAGGATTCTGCTTTATATCTTTCTGAATTATGTAGATTGTTAGAACTGGAAATGTTTTTCTTATTGAATTCATTAAGAAAATTAAAAAAAACACCGAGAGCCTTAGGAGTATTCAAATCATCATTCAAGGCATTGATAAAATCAATTTCTTGATTTGTAAAATCGTAATTTTTGAAACTTGGTGAAGATAATCTTAGATTAAAATTATCTATAAATCTTTCAATTTTTGAAATCATTTTCTGTGATTCAATTAATAAATTTCTATTAAAAGAAATTTTAGATCGATAATGAGAAGACATCAAAAAAAGTCTAATTGATTCTATCGAAAATTCTTTTTCCAGCGATTGAATACTGAGAATATTCCCTAGGGATTTACTCATCTTATCATCCTCAAATAGCAGATGCTCTGAGTGAAGCCAATATTTGGTAAATATATCCTCCGATAAAGCTTCAACTTGAACTGACTCATTCTGATGATGAGGAAACTTTAAATCAATTCCTCCACAATGTATATCAATTGAATTTCCAAGATAATTTGAAGCTATAACTGCACATTCTGTATGCCAAGCAGGTCTTCCTTGACCCCATGGAGAATCCCAAAAGATTTCTTTGTCCTCTTTTTTCCAAGCTTTCCACAATGCAAAGTCGCTCTGATATTTTTTCTCTGAATTTTGATCTTCATTAACCTCTTCAACGCTCACAAATTTTTCATAATTAATTTTAGGATTTCTTGAATCAAAATAGACGCTTCTGTTAACAACATAAGCAAAATTTTCATCTAAAAGATGACCTATAAAAGAAATCATCTTAGTGATATTATCTGTTGCTCTAATAAATTGAGTTGGAGGCTGATTTTTTAATTTATTCCACTGTTCAATAAAAACTGATTCATACTTGTCTGTAATTTCATTTATAGCAATTTTTTCGCTATTAGCCCTGCTGATAATCTTATCATCAATATCTGTAATATTAATAATTGATTTTACAGAAAAATCATTTAGCTCTAATACCCTAATTGTTAAATCGTAAAATACAAAGGTCCTAAAATTTCCTAAATGAGGTGAATCATAAACAGTAGGACCGCAACCATAAAGCAAAACTTGAGAATTATCAATTGGTTTAAAAGTTTCTTTTTTACCAGAAATAGAGTTATGAAATTTTAAATTATTTTTCATTTGACAAATTAATCAGATTTGATATCATTTTTTCAAAATTTATTCCTGACTTTTTACAGGCTAAAGGAAAAAGGCTCGTTTCTGTTAAGCCTGGTAAAGTATTAATTTCTAAAAACCATGGAGTACCTTTCTTGTCAAGCCTAAAGTCTACTCTCGAGTAAACATTACACCCAGTCAATTGGTGAATTCTTAAGCTATTTTCAATCAGTTTCTGTTCTGTTGTTGAATCTATTTCTGCAGGACAAACATATTCACAAAATCCTTTCGAATACTTCGAACGAAAATCATAAAATTCGCTTCTAGGTTTTATTTCAATAATGGGTAAGGTTTTATTGTTAAGAATGCCAACTGTTATTTCTCTTCCATCAATAAATTCTTCAATTAAAATTTCATTATCTAGTTCAAAAATAGACTTTATTTTTTTCTCACACTCATTGATTAAATCTTTCTTTCGATAAATCCCTAAAGAACTGCCCTGTTGATTAGGTTTGACTACATAATCTTTAAAAACAGAAAAATTGTTACTTTCTAGCACACCGTTGATTTCTTTAATCTGTACGAATTCAGGGGTCAAAATATTATTTTTTTTTGCCAAAATCTTTACTGCTGCCTTATTAAAACATAATTTAGATGCTTCGGAATTAGAACCGTTAAACGGTATTTGATTCTCTTCCAAAATTCTTTGAATAGTTCCATCCTCTCCAAAGGTTCCATGTAAAGCAATAAAAACAAAATCAAATTTTTTTAAAGAATCTATTGTCGAATCGATTTTCTCTTCTTGTAAAATGAAATGTTCAAAATTTAAAGATAATCCAAAGCAAGCTTTAGCTACAGCTTCACCTGATTTTAATGAGACATCCTTTTCAGCCGAATTTCCTCCAGATATAATGGCTATTTTAATATTACCTCCAAGGACGCCGTAAGTAAATTATCGCAAATTAAATCAGCAATATTTTCAGCTTTTACCTGTGCTAAATATCTTTCTCCAAAACCAGTTCTTAAAAAAATTGTTTTCATGCCAACTCTTTTTCCAGCAAGCATATCCGAATAAGTATCACCGATCATAAGTGAATTTTCAAGATTAATGTCAAATTCACTTTTTGCAATATTAAACATTCCAATACCAGGTTTTCTCATTTCATCAAATCCCTCTTTATAACTATTAGCATAATAAATCTTCTTGAGGGGAAGTTTCATTTTTTTAAAATCAGAAAAAATTTTTTGATTAATTAATTCTAAATTCTCAAGCTTAACAACTCCAGTTTCTAATCCAGATTGATTGGTAACAATAAAAAAATTGTCAGTTAAAGATGAAAAGTTTTTTAATGCCTCTAAACTGAATGAAAAATATTTAAACTCTTCTAAAGAATTAATATAACCAAAAAGATCTTCATTAATTGTACCGTCTCGATCAAAAAATATAGCATCAAATTTAATTATTCTGTCCAATCGATAATTTCCCATTTTGTATCTTGAGTCCAATAAAGACTATCTAAATCAAAACCTGCTTTTCTTAAAATGTTTGATTTAAAAATATTTATTTCATCTTGAAAAACTTCTAGATAAGAAATCAATTGTGATTCTTTATCAAAAACTACATTAATATTCTGATCTTGATAAATAAACTTATAGTTCACTTGACTTCCATTAGTAACACTAGAAATCAACTGAAGCTTAGATAAGTTTTTTGTTTGAAAAAAATCGAGAAGGGAAATTTCAAAATTTTCTTTAATCACTTTATTTTTAGAAAAATCAAAAGTTGAAATCTGATTTCCTTGAATGACTGTTATTAAAGAATCAAAACTTGTTGTATCAAAATATAAATCATCATTATAAATCGACAAAATAGCAATATAGTTTTTTGAATCTTCATTTATTACTTCAATTTCCAACTGATGATTATTTAAGCCAGTGATAAAATTTTCAATATTTTTTTCAGCAGTTTGAGCATTGATTAAAGATATAAAAAATACTAAGCTTGAAAAGAAATTATTCATCAATCATCTCAAGATAGGATTCATCAACTAAAACCTCTCTAGCTTTACTTCCCGTAAAAGGACCGACAATTTTAAGTCTTTCCATCTCATCAATTAGTCTTGCTGCCCTAGAATATCCAATAGATAGTCTTCTCTGAAGTAAGGAAATCGAACCCTGATTATTTGTAACAACTAATTCAATTGCTTGAGTTAATAATTCATCCTCAATGCTATCGCCTAGATTAGAAGAAGAATTTGTATCAGATTTTACTGTTTCAATTATTAATTCATTTGGTTCAGGTTGATTAGCGATATGGCTTACCAAATCTTCAATTTCTTTAAGTGTCACAAATGCTCCGTGCATTCTAATAGGTGAAGAAGATCCAGGTTTTTGATACAACATGTCACCTTTTCCAATCAATTTATCAGCACCAATTTCATCTAGAATTGTTCTTGAATCAATTCTTGTCGCAACCTGAAATGCAATTCTAGCTGGAAAATTGGCTTTGATGACTCCTGTTATAACATCAACTGAAGGTCTCTGCGTCGCAACGATTAAATGGATTCCAACTGCCCTAGCCAATTGGGCTAAACGGGCGATAGGTGTCTCTACATCTCTTGGACTATACATCATTAAATCTGCAAGCTCGTCAATCATTAGAATGATATATGGCATTATTTCTTTCTTAGCCTTTTTCATTTCCTGATTATATTCGTCAATATTTCTTTTGCCTGCCTCAGCAAGGATATCATATCGCGTATCCATTTGCTTTTCTAGGGACCTCAAGGCTAAAATAGCATTATCTTTTTTTGTAATGATTGACTCATCAATTCCATCAAACTTTAATAAATAATGTTTTTCAAGCCCTTTGTATAATGACATTTCAACTTTCTTAGGATCAATAATAACAAATTTTACTTCATCTGGTTTGAGTTGATAAAGAAGGCTTACAATAATAGTATTTAATGATACAGACTTTCCAGAACCAGTTGTTCCTGCAATTAATAAATGAGGCATTTCAGTTAAATCAAGGATTGAAATCTCGCCCAATGTACCTTTTCCTATAGCAAGTTTTAATTTAGCTCTAGAATTAAGATATTTTTCTGAATTTATGACTGATTTTAAATATATTGTTTGAGGATTCTTATTGGGGATTTCAACTCCAACAAGATTAGTTCCAGGAATTGGTGCTATAATTCTTACACTTTTTGCTTCCATAACTCGAGCAATGTCATCAGATAATTGCACAAATTTATTAACTCTTACACCCTGGGCAGGTTCTAGTTCAAATAAAGTAATAACTGGACCAGTTTTTATAGAACCTGTCTCACCTTCTACTCCAAAATTTGATAATGAGATTTTTAGAAAATCAGATCTTTCTTTGAGCTCATCATCATTTAAGTCATTTTCGCTCGAATTTTCTGAAAGTAATAAATCAGTTGATGGGAACTTCCAATCTTTAAAAAGAAAAGAATTAGTTCTAGATTCATCAATATCTGCTTCTAATTCAACTATACCTTTTTCAATATTTATATTATTTTCAATTACTTCGATATCTTCCTCATTAGGACTTGGAATTTTATCCTCATCATTAAAAAAGTGATCTTCAATAAATTCTTCCTGTTTTTTTATTGATTCAGTTAACTCCTCTTCAGTTTTTAAAATATCATTTTTAAATTGACTATCATCAATTATACTTTTTTTAACAACACTATCACTTTTATTCTTAATTGTTGAAATTTTAATCTCAGGAATTCTTACTTTAGGAATCTTAATAGATGAAATTGTTTTAAAAAATTGCTGGTAAAGCTTTTTAAAATCCCACCTAAAAATAGATTGTAAAATTAAAAACCAAGTGAAAATTAAAGCAGACAATGAACCATAAGCACCAAGCCAATCAAAAACTGTTGAAAAAATAATTCCTCCAATATATCCTGAGAACTGAAAAGACAAAGTATCTTTATTCAAAAACACATTTTCTATAAATCCTAATGTAATAGAGATTAAGAACAAAAAAATCAATTCATATTGTATCCTCTGTAAAAGACCCAGAAGACTGATTTTCTTATTTGAGATTAAAAATATTGATAAAGAGAATAATGCAGCAGGAATTAACAATGACCCATAGCCAAATCCAAGTTTCACTAAATAATAACCAATATATATTCCAGTAATTCCAAATGGGTTTTTAATCTCTTTAGCAAATAAATTTGGATCTTCAGAAAAATCATAAGTTAAAATTGCGCCTACGATAAGAAATGAAAAAAGGGCAAGTAGCCAACCTATGAGTTGTATTTTAAATTTCTCTCTCATGAATACAATGTTCCTTCCTTAAAAAAAGGAAGAGAATTTCTTATTAATCTTAAATAGTTATCTCTAATTGATATAAAAAAATCTTTCTCTTTTGAAAATGAAGATTCGACATAAGCTAAACAAATACCTTTTTGAAGTGAAGGTGAAAATACTCCACTAGTTACATAGCCAATTTCTTCTTTTGAACTTGCTGAGAAAATTTTATACCCTTTTCTAGGAATTCCTCTATCAACCATTGTTAATGCAATTAACTTCTTAGAAGGTAAACAATCGATCAGTTTATTAGCACCAATAAAATTTGTTGAGGTTTTTGTTACCCACCCCAACCCTGCTTCATATGGATTCTCGTTTTCTGAAATTTCATTCCCATAAAGACAATATCCCATTTCTAGCCTAAGAGAATCTCTACACCCTAAACCAACCGGGTGAACCCCATCAATTGATAATAGATTATCCCAAATTTCGTTTAATCGGTGATTAAAAGCGTAAATTTCAAAACCAAGCTCTCCGGTATATCCTGTCCGAGCAATAAATACTTGATTTTTCATTAAGGTATTTTCATAAAAATTTAAATTTAAAATTTCTGGGAATAAATTTTGAAGCACAGATCTTGACTTAGGTCCTTGCACTGCTATTAAACCCATCTCATCAGAAAGATTTTCAAAAATAACACCTTGATCAATCTGGCCTAATATCCAAGATTCATTTTTTTCTATATTGGAAGCATTGACAACCATTAAGTAATAGTCATCAAGATGATAAATGATTAAATCATCAACAATCTTTCCATCAAAGTTAATTAATAAGGAATATTGAGCTTTACCAGGGGTTAATTTATTTATATCATTTGAAGTAATTTTTTGAATGAAATCTTTTGCATTGCTACCAGAAATCTTGAATTGTCCCATATGACTTACATCAAAGATTCCAACGCTATTTCTAACATAATTATGTTCTAAGATTATACCCTGGTACTGAATTGGCATCTGAAAACCTGCAAAGTCAACAAACTTTGCGTTTAGCATTTCATGTTGGTGATATAATATAGTTTTTTTCAAGGTTCTAGTTATTTGATGATTGTTAAAATTCGCCTAATTGCATCTTCAATTTGAATATTTTCTGAATTGCTCTCAGAAAATAATCTTTGAACTGCTTTATCAATCTGATTTTTTTTATAACCTAGAGAGGATATTGCAGTAAATAAATCATCATAGGAAAATTGAATAGAATTAATTGAGGTTTTATTTGTGAAAGAACTTGAAATTTTTTCTTTAAGTTCAATGATAATTCTTTTCGCAGTTTTAGGACCTATTCCTGGAATTAAGCTTAAAGAATTATGATCCTCAGATAGTATATTTTGCTTAAATGATTCAACAGTAATATTTGATAATAGTCCGATAGCTGTTTTTGGTCCAATGCCTGAAACTTGAATCAGTTTTAAAAAAATATTTCGTCTATCCTCATCAATAAATCCGTATAACTCCAATAAATCTTCTTTGACATTTAAATATGTTAAGATAGTTATTTCGGACCCCAATTCTCCAACTAATTCAAAATCTTTAATACAAATATTAATTTTAAGTACGAACCCCCCATTAGAAACTTTAAGTTCTGATGGGGATTTTGACTTTATAATTCCTGTAATTGAATCGATCATATTCTGTTTAAAGCACACCAACCAATTGCGATAGCATCTGATATGTCTTTTTTATTAAATCCGTCATTTAATTTAAATATTTTTTTCACCATAAACTCAACTTGGTCTTTTGAAGCAGAACCATTTCCAGTAATTGATTGCTTAATTTCTCTTGGAGTGTAATCAACTAATTTGACTTCTAAATCTGTTGCTGCAAGCATAATTGCAGCCTTTGCCTGACCAAGTTTAATTGCCGATTGAACATTTTTTCCAAAAAAAACATTTTCAATTGCTACATAATTTGGATGAAACTTTTTAATAATTTTTAATGATTCATTAAAAATGGTATGAATTCTAAGCTCTAATGGATCTTTCACTTTTGGATTTATTACACCCGCATCAATCAAAAAAAAATCATTTGATTTTTTTTCAACAACTGAAAATCCAGTATTAGCTAGCCCTGGGTCAAATCCAACAACAATCAAGAGTCTTCCTTTAAAGTTAAATTTGTAAAAACATTTTGAACGTCTTCTAATTCATCAAGAAAATCTATTAAATCGTTCACTTTAGAAAATTCTTCTACATGTAAAGATACATATTCATTTGGTAAAAATGCTAAAAATGAATTTTCAATTTCAATACCATTTTTTTCAATTTTTTCAACATTAGAGTATAAATCATTTGGATTAAAAATTAATCGGTAGACATCATCATCAATTAAGAAATCTTTTGCATCGCATTGAACAGATAAATCAAAAACTTTCTCTTCTTCATAGTTGCTACAACTAATCTGAATTACACCGAATCTATTAAAATTCCATGCTACGCTACCATTTTGTCCTAATGAACCACCAAACTTATTAAAACCGTGTCTAATGTCAGCTACAGTTCTATTTTTATTATCGGTTGCACCTTCAATTAAGAATGCGACACCAAATGGGCCATAACCTTCGTAAGTTACTTCTTCAATGGATAAGCCTTCTATTTCTCCAGTACCTTTTTTAATAGCCTTATCAATATTCGCGTTAGGCATATTCAAGCTTTTAGCTTTTTTAACGGCTAATCTAAGCCTTGGATTTTCATCAATACTTCCTCCTCCTAAACGAGAGGCAATAGTTATCTCTTTTGATAATACAGAAAAAGACTTGCCTCTTTTTTGATCAAGAGCACCTTTCTTTCTTTTAATTGTAGACCACTTACTATGCCCAGACATTAATTATTCCTCTCAATTTTAGTTGGAACAATCCATGCATATCGATAACCATTTCGACTTAATTTTTTAAGCAATACTTCCGCATCTTTTCGATTTAAATAATTGCCAACTCGAACTTTATAATTAGGTAATTCAAATATGATATATATTTTTTCATTAGTTAATTTTTCTAAATTTGTTCGAATTGAAATTAAACTTTCTTCTGAAGTCGAAGTGGCAACTTGAATCCGATAACCTTCTAATTCTTCATTTAATAAAAAAGAATTTTTGTTTTCTTTATCCTCTTCATAACCCGGAAGGATTATCTTTGGAAAAGCTGGAGGATTATCTTTGAAGTCGTCGATCTTCAATGTAGACGATTCTTGAGCCATTAGCACATTTGAAAATAAGATTAACAGAAATAAAATTTGATACATAGTACTATAAATTTCTTAACTGATTTTTGTTAATCCAACCTTTTCTTCCATCAATTAAAGAAATTTCATAAAAATTCTTTTTTTGATTTATAATTGAAACCTTATTTCCATCGAATAAGACAATATTATTATCAATAATTTTATTTTCTAATTCAATAAAAACTTCGGGTTGGTTTGCTATGACAATTCCTTGGAATTCTTTTGACAAAATCACCTTTAAAATAATTATAAATGTCAGAAAAAATAGAGAAAATATGATAATAGAATTTGGATAAAAGATATCATTTATTTTTCTATATTTTCTAAGAATAAATAGAATTGTTAACAAAAACAATAGAACGCAAATGGAATTAATTAATTCGTTTAAAGTCACCATTTTTAAAATTCTGTTAAAAGTATTCGAATCAATAGCAATATCATTTGTTATTGTTTTTTTTAATGTTTCAAAATTGGATCTTAATTCACTTGATCTTGGAAAATATATTAAGCCTGTTTCATAAGCCCATCTAGAATTACCTAATTCGTTAATCTGGAAATATGCATTTCCAAGATTAAAGTAAATTGAGGGGCTATGTAGGTTCATTTCAAGAATTCTTTCATAAACTACAATAGAATTCTGAAATTCCCCTTTTACATAATAACTCTCGGCTTTTTGAATCATATCATTTTCTATTGAATTAGAATTAAATCCAAAAAGGGTACATACTCCAAAAAAAAGTAAAATTTTAGTTTTAAGTTGATTTTTCAATGTCTTTAAATATTTGTATTAAGTCTTGTAAAACTTTTTCATCATTTTCTTTAACGTTTCCAAACTTTGCTTGATCAAATTTCTTAAAAATCTTGATAAGCATTAATAATTCTTTCTCTTTTAAATAATTTGATAAAATATTTAAAATCTCTTTATTGTCCAGATTTTTATTATTAATTATATTTTTTTTATATAAATATTTGCTAAGAATTTTTGCAAAATCCTTTTCAATAAACTTGGAATTATTTAGCTCAATTAACGCACTTGTAAGAGATGTTCGTTTTTGAAGAAATCTAATATTTTTATTAAGAAAAGTTTTTACAGTATTTGCACTGTAAATAAAAAATAACATTATGAATGATAAAGAAAGAGTGATAATTGAAAAATTGGAAACCACTTTATCTTTAATTTCTAAATCTGCATCAAGTTGATATAGACTTAAAACCATTGGTGGATTATTAATAGTTCTTAAAATTTTTTGATCATCATAAGATTTTTTTACTGAAAATATTTTTTTGTCCAATTTAATTTTAGTCCATTGTTTAGTAACTGTATTAAAATAATCAATCTCAATTGAAGGAATTTCATATTCTCCCTCCTTTCTAGGAATTAAATTATATTCCCAATCAATAAAACCCTCTTTTTTTCTATTGATATCATATTCAATAGAAGTCTGGCCCTCAAAAATATCAAAATTATCTGTAAATGAAATTTTAGGTCTAGCAATATTATAAAAATTACCCGATCCCTTTAATTGGATTGTCAAAGAAAACGGAACTCCCACTTCAAATTTTTCAGATGATAAATAAGAATTTAGAGAAAATTCTCCAACGGCACCGGAGAAGTTATTAGGCAAATCTTCAATCTTCTTAACTTTTACAGTAACTGGATTTGAAACGAGAATATTTGCTCTTGTTCTTTGAGAAAAAGTATCAAAAAAAGGGTCTTCCCAAAAAAGTCTCTTAAAATTTGGATCATCATTTTTTGTTTGGGCCTTAATTATCATAGGTTCTAATTCAAAAATGCCTTCATTCATTGGAAAAATATCAACCTCATAAATTTTGAGATACTTGTAACTAAATCCATTTTGATCTATATCCTTCCATTGATCAGGTGAGATTTCTTGACCAGTCGGATCAACAATTTTTTCAACCCAAAACTCTTTAAATTCTGGAAATTCTGTCGACAATATTTTTACTGGCACTCTTGTGAAAAAGGTATAAGATAGTGTAGTTTTTTCTCCAACAAATAGCTCTTTAGAACTCACATCAATTTTAAGAAAGACCTCCTCAGCGCTTTTTTGAGAGTCATTATCCTTTGTGACTTCTATCTCAAATCCATCAGTAGTTATAATTTTTGAACCGAGTTTTACATTAAGATATTCATATTTAAAAAAACCTTCACTTAATGGTATCAAAATCCAGCTCAATTTCCTCGATGAAGATTTTTGGCCGTTAACAAATCTATACTCACTTGACAAAGAAGGTCCAGAAACAATAGAAAAATTATTTAGCACTTTTGAGATGTCAATTTCAGGATTTTGTTCAGTATTCTTGATTTCAACACTTAAAGTTAACGATTGATTAGTCGAAATTTTATTCTGCGATAAGATAACTTTTACTTCTTGCGTCAACAAAAGAGAGAAAAATAAACTAAGAATTGATATTTTTTTTACCAACTTTTTAATGATCCTTCTGGATAAGTATTCAATTTTCTTTTCTTATTAACCTTCTCTTTTTCTTTTAAGGCATTAAGAAGGTTTTCTGAATTCTGATTGGATTGAAATTCATTGTTTTGATTATTGTTGGTATCCTGAGGTTTATTGCTACTATCATCTTGAGAACTATTTGTCTGATCTTCCTTCTTTTCATTTTTTGAATTATTATCTGGACGATTTGAAGGCCTTTCTTCTTCATTCTTATCTTGATTATCAGTTTTAGGGTCTTCGTTCTTGCTTCCTGGAGCAGGCGGATTTGACTGATTTATTTGTTTCTTTACAAATTCATAGTTCATCCTTGCTTGCATGTTAGAAGGATCTTTAATTACAGCTTTTTTGAAATTGTCTAAACTATTACTTAAATCATTCGAACTATAAAGATTATGAGCATAGTTATAATAAAAATTCGAGTTTGGATGAGTCGAATCTAAAATTGCTTCTTCAAAATACTTTTTTGCACTATCTAAGCTATCAATCTGTGTCAAAATAGTTGCTAAGTTGAATTCAATATGATCTCTAAAATTATTTAACTGTTTATTCTCAAGAAGTTTTTTATAATAATTTATTGCAGAATCAAAATCATTATTTTGATACATTTTAAATCCAATATCTTGGGCAAAGATTTGACTTAAAAAAATAGCATATTGAAAAATTTTTACCAACTTTTTCTTCTTCCACTAGGTAAAATATAAAACGCTAAATAAAATAGAAATGAAATAAAAAGCGGATATTGATACCTTTGGTTATAATCCTCAAACTCAAAATTATTTAAGGCATTCTTTTCTGAATTCATAATTAGAGAGTTTATAATTTCACTTACATTTTCAGACTTATTGATTCTAAGATACTGACCTTTGCCAATTTGAGCAATTTTAGAAAGAAAACTGTCATTAACCTTACTTATAACTAAGGTTCCATCACTATTTTTTATATACGATTTTAGTTCTTTATCATCAGGTATTAGAGAACCTTCATTAGTGCCAACACCAATTACATTTAAAACAATATTTTTAGGTATATTATAGTTTGAAACATTGATATCATCAGTATTATGGTCTTCTCCATCAGAAAAAAGAAAAATTAACTTTCCACGGTCCTCATCCGTTGCTAAAGCTTTTATTGATGTTGATATAGCTTGAGGAATTAATGTTCCATTAAGTGATATCATTTGAGAATCAATATTTTTTGTAAAAAGAATAGCGGCGTCATAATCAAGGGTTAATGGTAGATATAGAAAATTTGCTCCAGAAAAAACAACAATACCAACTCTATCGCCTGTTAAAGATTCAATCGTTTTAATTATTTCAAACTTTACCTTTTCTAGTCTTGAAGGAATTACATCCTCAGCATTCATACTTTTCGAGATATCTACAGTAAAAACCACATCAGATCCTCTACGTTCGATTGGTTTAATGGTTTTTCCTGACTTAATTCCCGAAATTGAAATAATCAAAAAAATTGAGGCAAGAAATTTTAAAAGTTTTTTTGTTCTAAGAATGTTTTCATCATAGTTTTTTACTAAAATTTTTTTAAAACTTTTATTAAAAAAAGATCTTGAAAAAAGCATTCTTTGTCTTGAATAAAAAAACGAAATAATATAAATAGATAAAAGAATTATTAAGGATATCGAAGCAATAAAGAAGTGTTCAAAAGTCATTCTATCCTCTTAAAATAAATTAAATTTAATATCTCAAATACTATTAGTAATAGAAATGCTGGAATTAAAAAAAATATATAGAGTTCTCTTCGACTAGAAAAGTATTCAATCTCAACTGAAGTTTTTTCTAAGCTATCAATCTGATTGTAAATTTCATTTAAAGAATTTTTATTGGTTGCCCTGAAATACTCTCCCCCAGTTTCTTTAGCAATATTTTTAAGGGTTTCCTCATCTATTTCATTTTTAATTAGACCTCGATTAGGAATCCTTGTCACTGCTTGATTCGTCCCTGCACCAATAGTATAAACTTTAATATCGTTTTCATTTGCAATTTTTGCTGCAGCTATCGGATCAATTGAACCTGCATTATTACTTCCATCTGATAAAAGTATCATTACTTTACTTTTAGAGGTACTTGTTCTTAAACGATTTATACCAGTTGCAAGTGCAATACCTATAGCTGTACCATCGAATTGTGGATCAATAACTGTTATTTCATCTAAAAGGCTATTTAAAACAATATAATCAATTGTTAGTGGGCACTGGATAAATGTCTCTTTTCCAAAAACTAATAATCCAATGCGATCTGATTTTCTATTATTAATAAATTCTTTTGCTGATAATTTTACAGCCTCAATCCTATTTGGCTGAAAATCTTCAGCAAGCATACTGCTACTAATATCTAGAACTAATAAAATGTCGATTGACTGAACTTCAATTTTTTCTTCTGAGAAAGTTTTAGTAGGTCTTGCTAAAGCAATTATTATTAAAGAAATCATTAAGAAGAATATAGAATTAAGAAAAATAATTTTAAATTGACCTCTCTTTCCAAAAAAATCTTGCAGGTTGCTAAAATCGGAAAAAAGCAGTTTAGAGTCATTTTTAGAAAAAAAACCTTTTCGAAGAACAATTATAATTGCTAAAAATATAAAAAAAAGAAAAAATTGTGGATTCTGAAATATCATAAAATCTACTTGTTCAATTATCTATTCTTTTAATAAATGCGCTAAACTAAATAAAGTTTCTTCTTTAAAAGAGTTTGATAAAATTTGTAAACCAAATGGAAGGTTTTCTTTTTTCGAAAATCCTGCAGGAATATTTAAAGCCGGAATTCCACACAGGTTAGCTGTAACAGTAAAAATATCCGCAAGATAAGCTTCAACTGGACTAGAATTCTTTCTATCAATATCATGTGCTACCGATGTAGTTGTTGGAATAAATAAAGCATCATTTTCTTCAAAAAGCATATCATAACTATTTTTGATTAGTCTTCTTACTTTGCAAGCTTTTGAAAAATATGCATCATAAAAACCAGAAGATAAAATAAATGTTCCAGACATTATTCTTCTCTTTACTTCATTTAAAAATCCCAATGAACGTGATTCAAAGTATAAATTATTCAGATCTTCATCGCTTTGACGATTGCCATATCTAATGCCATCAAATCGGGATAAATTAGATGAAGCTTCTGCCATCGTTAAAATGTAATAAGTTGGTAAACAATATTTAAAATAAGGTAATTCAATTTCTGATGTTTTTATTCCTAGTTCATTTATTTTTTTTACTTTTGAAAAATAAATATCAAATATCTCTGGATTAATATTTTTTAAAAAATCTTTACTTAACACACCAACTTTTTTTGGCAGTTTTATCGTCTTTAACTCCTTTAAAGAAGGAACATCTGAGTTGACTGAAGTAGAATCATTTGGATCATAACCTGCAATTACTGAAAATGTATCAATCACTTCCTCTAAATTTTTAGATAGAATTCCAATTGTATCAAATGAAGATGCGTGAGCAACTAATCCATACCGTGATACACGTCCATAGGTTGGTTTTAAACCATAAATTCCACAAAATGAAGCGGGTTGTCTAACCGAACCTCCAGTGTCAGATCCAAGTGCAATATTACACAAACCTTCAGCAACAGCATTTGCAGATCCACCGCTTGAACCCCCTGCTACTTTAGAATTATTATAATAGTTTTTTACAGGTCCAAATTTTGAAAATGAAGATGAAGAACCCATCGCAAATTCATCCATATTTGTTTGACCAATTATTGAACCACCATTTTGTTCGATTTTTGAAATAACAGTTGCATTATAAGGAGCAATATAACCTTCTAAGATTTTTGAACTACAAGTTAATTCCTCTCCTGCTATTGAAATATTATCTTTAATTAAAAAGAATTTATTTGAGAGCAATTTTTTTGGATTTTCCTTAACTGAATCAAATCTTGTTCGAACTACTGAATTAGTTGAGCTAGAATCAATTTTATCCTTATAATTTTTAAACTTTTGATTATAAGAATTAGACTTAATCATTAATTCTTATCAGAATCTTCGGAATTATTAATTTGATCTTTTGTCTCTTCTAGAGCTCCTCTAAATTCTCTTAAGGATTTGCCAAAGCCTCTTGCCAATCCCGGTAATCTCTTACCGCCAAAAAGCAATAGAAGGATTAAAAAGATTATTACTAATTCACCTGTACCTAAATTAAACATAATTTCCCCTTAAATTATCTTAAGTATTTTAATAAATAATATGCAATCCCGAAACCAATTAAACTGCAAACATTGAATTTAAATTTAATACCAAAATTAAAAGCTATTATCCCTAAGTCAACAATTGCAGAAGTATTGTCAAATGATCCAAAGACAAATTCAGTAGTATTGATAAAAAACTGTTCAACGGTACTTCCATCTGGTAATATAAAACTTAGAATTTCTCCTAAAAGCGTACCAATTAGAGCCCCAATTAATAAGCCCAAAAAAATATTTTTAAATCCCCTATTTTTCATATTTTCCTATAATTAGCTCCACTTGCAAAATTTCATCAGATCTTTCTATCAGAAGATTTAAACTTTCTCCAGGTAAAAAATCATAAATATCAAAAACATTTTTAAAATCTTCAATAGAATATATTTTATAGTCCTCAACTTGAAGAATTTTATCACCTCTATATAAATCTTTATTTGAAGCTGAGCTATCATAGTTAATATAGTCAACGATGACGTTCTTTTGACCATTGATATTCACATCTCTTAGAGAAAGCCCACTATCCCAACTTCGATCAATAAAACCAAAATCATTATTTAATGCTGAAAGTTTTAAATTTTCTGCAATTTTGATTGCATAATTAATTGGAATTGCAAAGCCTAAGTTCTGGTTGTTGTCTAATACGAAGCTATTTATACCAATTACTTGCCCATTTGAATTTAACAATGGACCTCCACTATTTCCTGGATTTATAGCTGCATCAGTTTGAATTCTATTATTCAAGTTTACTTTGTTTTGAAAACCTAAATTCACACCGGTTGCACTAACAATTCCTGCGGACGCAATTGGTTGAAAATCATTTTTTGATGATAAGTTTAAAGGATTACCCATTGCAATAACCCATTCACCTATCATCAAATTATTAGAATCTCCAATATAACAAAAGTCAAAATCTGATCCTGGAATTTTCAATAATGCGATATCAGATACAATATCATAACCTACTACTTCAGCATTATATATCTTACCGCCCATTAGCACAACCTTTATATTTCCATATCCTTTTGTCGTGGAAGTAATAAAATTATGGGCATTTGTTATTACATATCCGTCAGAATTTATCAAAAATCCTGATCCTCTTGTTCTTTCTTTAACTAAATCTTCTTTTATCTGCATTTATCGCCAATTATTTGAAATAATCTAGATTATCGCAGATTATCGCCGCTTTACCGCACTCTCCTCTCTACTGTGGGGAGGAAATAGCTAGTTGAAAGCTAGTTGAGAAATTACCTATAATAGTACATGTCGAAGTCAATTTTTTGAATGTAAATAATATGGACAGCAAAGGTCTAAGTATCACAGTATTAATAGAACGGTCGCGACCTTGTCGGCGGTCCAGCGCGTTTTTAAAGTGTCTAGCTAACTTTCCATGCAGTATTTTGATACACAAGTTTATGATGTATTGTATTTAGCTGAAACTACATCATAGTAAACAGCCCTTATCCCTCTGACAAATACATGTACGCCTACAATATTGACTTGCTCCATCATCATGCCTCTTTCTCTCACCAATAGTTGGTTCATTTCTGATATCTAGTTTTCTTTATCCCTATTTGTTGATATTTTTATCTATGTGTTGG
>JALRJJ010000085.1 GCA_023255095.1 bacterium | reverse complement strand
AATTAAAGAAAAAAAAGTAAATAATTTTAACATTAAAATAATTAATCTTATCGCCTTGCCCATCTAAAGTGAACAGTTGCAAAACATTTGTAAAAGCCAGTATATTAGAAACAGAATAAAGATTATACAATAACAACACTTAGAATGCAAACAATTATACAATATTGTTACAATGCTTTATTTACATTGACAGAGATATTAAGACAGGATCATTCTTGTTCATGATCAGCAAGAATGCCGAAGAATCTAATGAAATCTTGGAAAGGATCACTATACTCAACAATATCATTTCCGCATCCGAATTCACCTTTCAAATCATTTAAAAAAGTAGCAATAACAACTATTTCAATACTAAAGATGTTATGTTTACAAATAAACTCGATATCGAAGAAGATACTTGTATCAAAAATAAATAAGAGTTTAGAACCACCAATTTACATGTAACCTTTAAAGACACATTATGCATTGTTGATTCTAAAATGTACATAATTTTTAAGATGAATGAAGATTTAAATGAATGCAACAAGAAGTAATATGAGATTGCTGATCATGCATCAATCACAATAAGTAAATATCAATTTTTTGAAATGAAACTGAACAAAGCTTCCCATAATTTAATGTTTCAAATTGAAAAGTATATGAATTCTGAATTGAATTGTTAAACAATTCAAGCTTATGATAAAAAACTGAAAAAAGATTTGGACTTGCCTTATATACAGGTAACAGAATTGAAAAATTCTACATCAAGATCAGATAATGAGAATCAAACTATCAAGAATAATTATAAATAGATTAATAGTGATATTGATTAACAACAAAAAGAACTTATTCTCCACATGTTTAGACAAAAATTCCAATTTTTAGACGAACTATACATATTCAAAAATTCCGTAGATGCGTATGATAGTTACAGTGAGAAAATTAAGCAAGATTATAAAGACCTTTAAAAAATAGACAGAGAAAGATTAAAAATTGACCTCCAATTCAAAAATTAAAGGAATTCCGAATTAGAAATGGAATATGAAAAATCATCTAGAATTTTACATGACACTAAGAAATACACACAAAGTTTAAACAATAACCGAGATTATTTTGAACATGAATCGACTAGGATTATTAAATAACTTATTATGATTAATCAGCCAAAAAATAATATAAGATACAAATATTATAATGAATTTGATTCAAGAAGAAAGTTAGAGAAATTTTTATTCGGTTAAATTCATAAAAACATTTCTCAAATCCAATTTACATTAAGTTGAAGTCAAAAAAACTAATCATATTAGTAATTTCTTATATAAACAAAACTCCTCAACAAAAATTCTTTCCAATCAAATAAAATCTTAACTTAATAATTATTATGATGAAACTGACAACCATATTTATCGTTTAAACAAATCAAATCTTTATGAAACATTCACTCTCAAACCTTAAAATCAAATTAAGTCAAAAATTAAATTTTTCAATGAAAATTATAAGTTAAATACAAATCAAATTGAAGACATAATTAACAATTACCAAAGGTTGATTTGTCGAATTGATGACTATAATGATAACGAGGTATAACGGCAGACTTAAAAGGTATTGAAAGATATTAACGATAATTACAACCAACCATCTTAAATATATAAAAATGATAAGGAGCACTAAAGTAATATTGATATAAAACAGTTCGACAAAACAAAACCTTATATTCAAGACTTAAAAGAATTCACAAACGAGTCTAAATCTACGTTTTAAAACGAAATTAATAATATTAAATAGTCAATGCGCAAAATAATTTTTAATGATGCAACAACAGACATACTTAAATTAAACAAAAGTTGATTTGAGGAATCTGAATCTGATATTAACAAAAATATTAAAGTACTTGATAGCTTTTTAAATGATGAAGAAAATAAGACCTACCAAAATATAGCTAATTCATTTATCAACCAAAGTAAAATTATGGATATTCATAAAATAGATTTCAATCTCAAGAATCTGATTAATAATGATAATGATTCAATTAAGATTTATTGCAATAATAATGAATTTTATAGGTCAGGCTCTTCAACCAACTAAGATGCAGAAATACAATCACTTCAAAACAACGTGTCAAGTTTAATATTTGAAGTCGATTTAGCAAACAAAACTAATGTAGATTAACAATGAAGATTAAAACGCATTAAAGACGATAAAAATTAATCTATTTAAGAGATTAACAATACAAAAGAAATTGGATTACAGAGGACCTAGGAAGTACTGCAAGCCAAAAGTCCTCAACAAATTGGACTCATAGACTGGTTATTTAAAGAAAAGAAAGTTTTCCTTAATAAATGCGAAGAATCCACAAAGTAAATGAGGATGAGTAATATCAAAAGAAATCAGAACATGCATGAAGATGAAACGAGATTTGCAAGTAAAGTTAAGAAATTGAGAGAACACTGGGCGGAAAGTGAAAAACAAAGGAGAGGACAATTTGTTATTTTAAATACCAGATAAGTAAAGGAAAATGCTATCAAAAGTCTGGAACCTTAGTTATATCGGATTATGTGCAAATCTAAGGAAGATCATGCTGCAAAAGAATGTGAATTTTTTGTTAATCTTGCAATAGAAAATGAAAATATGATGAAGAGTTTTAAACAAAAACTACAAGAAGAACGAAGCTCATTTTAGTCAGACAAAGAAACTGAAATAACCAAAGAAAGAGAGTCAATCTTAAGAAAATTCAAGGAAAATCGAGGACTATATCAGCAACAATTGAAAGAAAATAATAATAATTGTAACAATTAATTCGAATCTGAGATGGAAAATTATGACATTACTCACAGCAAAGATGCAGAAAAATATAAATCAAAAATCAACACGCTGCAAGCCGAAATTGAAAATATCAAAACACTCAATGCTGAAAACCTGTGCAACCGGAGAGAAGAATAGAAAGGACATGACAAAGCCAGTTTAGCGGTTTCCAAGGAAAAAATAGGTCCAGAAAACGACGAGCGGAAGACAAGGATGCTTTCCAAATTCAAGAAAGAAAATAAGGCGAATCTAAAGCTCATCAATGAGAAATTAAGGCGCGATTTGGACATTTAAATCGAGAAACTGATCTTCAAATTGAGTGAAGAGCAAAAAAGCTGGAAGAAAGTGATCGTGATCAAAAGTTCTGAATTTGAAAAATCTATCAAATTGAAATATCACGATGGCTTAAATGACAGCAAAAGACTCTAATTATATTTAAAATAACAATAAGAACGAACTAAAGGATTTAAATTGAAACTCAAGAAAAGGATCACCAATTTGAATACAAAGATTCTTAAAAATAAATAAGATAAAAAAGATTTAAAAGACTCTCAAACTGAAGATAGTTTATCTTTCTAAAATCAAATAGATGAGTTGAAAAAAGACCTTGAAAATAAAGATAATAAAAATAATAAAAATGAATCTGAGTAGATCAGGAAAAACAACCGTCTTCAATTGGAAGTAGACGGTTTAATCGATTCAACCAATCCACTTAAAGATAACAAAATCCCCAAGATTGACAAATTGAAAGATGAGCACCAAAAAGAACTCGAAACCAGTTAATTAAACATCAAAAAGAAAATTGAGAACAATTATGTCATGATAGAAGGATTGAAAGCGCGGTTGAAAAATGAAGTGAGAAAATAAAATTATAACTCGAAAAGAAATAGGATAAAATCAGTGAAAGAAAGGAATTGTATCGCGAAAATAATACAGACAAAATCAGTAAAAGAAAGGAATTGTATCGCGAAAATAATAAAAACAAAATCAGTGGATTAAATATTTATGAAAGTTTAATTCTTATTCATTTGTTCCAATTTATAAAATATCATATAATCAATGTTGCCAAATTAAGTGATAACAGGCGGAACTGATGCTACAGCCCGAGTGTATAATATGCGAACAGGTACTTGCGTGAATACATTCCGAACCAAGTCTCCCGTGATGAACGTGGCTGCCAGCCATTGCGGTTCATTTGCAGTGGCTGCAACTAAGTTCTCGACCCACATCATCGAATTCAAGTGTTCCAGATCTAAGGAACTAGATTACAACAACCCTGAACCTGGAACTACAGTGGATTCCATAACTGTCACAAAAAATGGACGGTATATAG
The DNA here is from genome assembly GCA_023255095.1 of bacterium. Lineage (GTDB taxonomy): Bacteria > Fidelibacterota > Marinisomatia > Marinisomatales > Marinisomataceae > Marinisoma. The sequence continues at coordinate 1,087 of JALRJJ010000085.1, read as the reverse complement.
TATCTGGGCTTTCAAACGGAGAGATATCAACATATGACTTAGTCGAAGGCAAAACTATCAAGAAAATCAAAAGTAAGGGAGATAAAGTTAAATAACTTACTAAATCGAGTAAAAATAATATTGTTGCAGTTTAATATGACAAATCAGTTCGAATTTATGACATAAGACAAGGAACTAAAATTGGCAATATGGTGCACAACGAACATATCAATACAGTCACTACGAGTTCAAACGGATATTATGTAGCCACAGCATCCCAGACAGGCAAGGTCTAATTATACTGGTAGAAGGGAAGAGGTCGTTAATTCAAAGTGTTTGATTAGCACAACGTAATACCTATTACAGCCATAGCAATGTCTGAAGATTACATTGTATCTGGTGATACTCATGGAAATATTGTGTTATTCAGCATATTGGCTAATAACTATATAAGGAAAATGGAAATGGATCTACCATTACATCCATAGCATTTAGCACTGACTACAAACATATTGTAAATTCATCATTCGATTCACAAGATACGCTCTGGGATTTAAAGACAGGTGACATTGTGCAAAAGTTAGAAGGACATAATAAAGGCAGCATCATAACATCACTTGCAGTCAGTGATGAATGTTTGCCTGAGACATTTGATGAGTGTAAGTTGGATGAAAATAGTAACGATTGTGAAATAATTTAAGATATTGATGATTATGTGGATATAAATGAGGTATTAGCGAATGATAAACTGGCGGAATTAGAAAACGATCAAGTTTTTAGAAATGAGTTAAGGGAGGATAATGAACTGTTAGATTGTATGGATAAATGCAATATTCTAGATTTAGTTCCAGATATTGATGATAGTATTTTAGATGATAACTAATACGAAAATATTAAACCATTAATTGATTAAGTATTCAGCCCTGATAATCAAAAATCTGTTGTTGAAATATCAGAAAATTTAGAAAATGATCACTTTATTGATTTAATTTTAGAAAAGATAAATAAATTAAAAAGAGAAAAATTGATAGAAGTAGTCTTTGGAAAAGATCCATCTCGAACGGTGCTTCAAAATAAAGAAATGAGATAAAAAGCGTTGTCAGAGTAT
>JALRJJ010000108.1 GCA_023255095.1 bacterium | reverse complement strand
CGCGCGGTCGCTCGTCTCACGCGCGTCTCGTCGCGTCGAGCGAGACCGTGGACTCGTCGCGAGGATGAATGTGTGTCCCCGCCGTTTTATGACGTCGATGCGTGAAAAGTGCACGTCCGGCGAACCGTCGACGTCACCGCGCGTCGACGCGCATGACGCGCGCGACGGCGTGCGAATTAGTGGAGCGCACCGCGCGAGGATGCGGTGCGGGGTCGACGAACGACGCGGTGGACGACGCGTCGACGGTGGATGCCTTAATGGCACCGCCTTACACTCAATGATTGAAGAAAAACTTAATCACTCTGTCGAAATCGAAAATGATGCGAATTGTTTCGCTTTAGCCGAAGCAACCCTAGGAGCTGGCAAAGGCCATGAGCTGGTATTTGGAATTATTATGGGGACAGGTTGCGGTGGTGGTTTTGTGTTTAACAATCAAATTCGTCTGGGTCCAAATTTGATATCTGGTGAATGGGGCCACTCCGTCTTATATCCAGATGGCAATGAATGTTATTGTGGCAAAAGAGGATGTGTAGAAACCTACATATCAGGTGGCGGTTTAGAAACACAATTAAAAAATCATGGCATTAATTATTCTGCTAAAGAGTTTCTGAACAAAAAAAATAAGAATGAATTAGAAATTAAAATTTTTGATGAGTTTTTGAATAATTTTGGAAGATCCGTTGCCAATATCATTAATAGTATTGACCCAGATATAATTGTTTTAGGTGGAGGACTATCTAACCTAACAAGACTTTATAGCCAAGGTATTGAGGAAATTCAAAGGTATGTTTTTTCTGGATCTTTCAAAACACCAATTGTCATGAATAAGCTTGGAGACTCTGCTGGAGTTTACGGAGCAGCTTTGTTGTAATAAAACCATATTTGAATATAATCTACTCTACTCATTATCTTTTAGAGACTTATCATGATTCCAGTAACTGCCTTATTTAGTTCGATACTCTTTTTTCTATACTACTACTTAGCTAAAAATGTCATTCAAATACGACGTAAAAATAAAATTGCGATAGGATTTGCAAAAAATAAAGAGCTTGAGCAAGCCATTGCAGCCCATTCCAATTTTAGTCAGTATGTCCCTCTTGGATTAATCATGATGGCATGTATGGAATTAAATAAAATTCACTTCTCACTAGTATTTATAGCTGGTGTTTGTTTTACCTATGGCAGGATTATCCATGCAAAATCATTTTTGAAAAAAACCATGGATCTAAAACAGCGTGTTCAAGGAATGAAGTTTACCTTTTGGACCATGATCGCAATGGCTATTCTTAATATTGTTAGTTTTCTAATAAGAATCTAAATAACAATCATTCTTGTTTCTGCATTAATTTTTAATGTGTGTTTTAATAGGCTCGTTAATTAAATTAGGGGTTTCATTATGGACAATAAAAAAATAATTGCGGCACTAAATAAAGTTCTAGAACTTGAACTCGCAGGAGTGGTTCGCTACACACATTATAGTTTAATGGTTTACGGTTATAGCCGAATACCAATCATTTCATGGCTTCGTGGGCAAGCGACCGAGTCACTTGACCATGCAAATAAAGCTGGAGAAATTATTACAAACTTAGGGGGCCATCCTTCTTTAGGTATAGGGCCACTGCTTGAAACAGAAAACCATGACATTGGGCATATTTTAAGAGAGTCCTTGGAGCATGAAATGGCAGCACTGAATTCTTATAAAGATCTGCTTAAATTAGTGGAAGGTCATTCAGTTATGCTGGAAGAATATGCTCGTGAAATGATCTACAATGAAGAACTACATCTTGGTGAAGTCGATAAAATGTTACGTAACCCAGGAGACATGGAGCCATTCAATAAGTAAATGAGTTTGTCAGATAATGAAACTGAGTTAGATGCCATTGGACAGAAATGTCCAATGCCTCTGCTTTCTACAAAGAAGGCTCTTAGTAAACTCAAAAAGGGTCAGGTGTTGAAAATTCTAGCGACCGATAAAAATGCAGTCAAAGATCTGCAGGCATTTTGTGAGTACACGGACCATCTCTTTATAGATGATCAGCTCATTAATGATATTTTTGTTATAAGGATCTCAAAGGGTTAACTTGCTAGACGAGATAACTGTTCTTCATATTTACTCAATTCAATCGTAAATGTTTTTAGCCTTTCTTTTTCCTGTGCCACAACCTCATCAGGTGCTTTTTCAACAAAGGCTTTATTGGATAACTTACCTTCAGCTTTTTTGACTTCCATAATAATTCGGTTAATTTCTTTTTGTAGTCTTATTTTTTCTGCTTCAACATCAATTTCAATATTCAGCATTAATTTAAAATCACCGACTAAGGCAACTGGAGCATCAA
>JALRJJ010000102.1 GCA_023255095.1 bacterium | reverse complement strand
TCTTAAATTTTGAGATAAATAAGGATTTCTTGAAGCTACTTTAATTTTATAATTATTTTTAGCGAGTCTTTGAACTATTGATTCACCAATAAAACCTGAAGCTCCAAAAATACCTATCGTTCTACTATAATTTTTGTTACTCATGCTATATACAATCTATAATTGAACAATAAAATTTCATACTAAAAATAATGAAAATAACACTGCCACACTAAACGCAAAAAACTTGTAAAAAGTTAAGTTTTTCTTAGTTTTTTTCATATTTCCTCCTATTTGTACTATTTAAGACGTTTCAAAATAAATTTTATTCGAAATCGAATAATTTTATTTACATAACGTCTATATATATTGAAAGGGTAAAATTTGCTAAAATTAAATAATGAGCAAATTATTAAAAAAAGAACTTATGTTCATTATGCCAAAATTAAGAAGATATTGCAATGTTTTTGAATCTACTTTTCTTGCATCATTTTTTTCTAATTTATTTACTTTTTCCATTGCAAATTGTAGCTAAATTTAGCATATAATTAGCTTAGTTTATCGGTGGAGTAATAAAATCACTTTTTGATTCTATTTCGTTTAATACTTACAAATTTGATATTCGTAAATACTTTAAAATCAATAGAGAGTATAGTTTTGCAACAAGATTAATGTTTGGATCAAGCGCAGGAGAGAGTCCTCAGAAATTTTTCTTAGGTGGGAATTCTCAATTAACCATTTTTTCTGATACCCAAACTGAAGGGCAAGATGATTACGGATATTATGCTGATCGAATTCTTGATATTGAAAATTCAGGTATTTTAGAAGACGTTTATTTTAGTGAATATGTTTTTCCAATAAGAGGTGCCCTATATAGAGAAAGAGTGGGTAAAAATGTAGCAATTGTGAATTTAGAGTTCAGATTTCCTTTCGTGAATTATGTTGATGTTGGGTTTCCAGCTCCAATAAGATTTGGAAATATTTTTGGACATCTTTTCTTGGATATAGGTGCCGCATGGGATAATAATGATGAATTATCTGATTCTTTTATTATTCAAAATAAGTATGGATTATCAGATCCAAAGTCCTCAGCAATAATTAAAACTTTTGGAATTGGAGCAAAAATCTTTACTCCATGGGCCTTAATGAGAATTGATACAGCATGGGATATTTATCCAAGTGGGGGATATTCTAAACCTCAATATATCATTTCTTTTGGATATGACTGGTAAAATTGAAATTTTCCGTTACACATCAAGACACTCAATCGTTAGCAAGAATCTGTAATATTCAAACTGATCATTCTACTATCGAAACCCCTGTTTTTATGCCAGTAGGTACTCATGGAGTTGTAAAGACTTTGTCTCCAAATGAACTTTATGACCTTAATACAAATATTATGCTATCTAATACGTATCATCTATATTTGAGGCCTGGTACAGAAACTATTAAAAAAGCTGGAGGACTTCATAAATTTATTAATTGGAATAAATCAATTCTTACTGACAGTGGGGGATACCAAGTCTTTTCATTATCGAATCTAAATAAAATTGAAAAAGCGGGGGTTATTTTTCAATCTCATATTGATGGCTCCAAACATTTTTTTTCTCCAAGAGTTTCTATGGAGGTTCAAAGAATATTGGGTTCAGATATAATTATGGCTTTTGATTACTGTCCACCTGCAAATTGTTCTTTGAAAGAACTGAGATTAGCGTCGAGTTATACTGAACAATGGACTAAAGAAGCCTTTAATTATTTAAAAAGTTCAAATTCTCTATATGATCATCAGCAAATAATGTTTCCTATAATTCAAGGTGGGATAAATTTAGAAGAACGTAGAAAGTGCCTGGATCAAATGCTACCCTATGCTGAATGCGGTTTAGCTATTGGAGGTTTATCCGTCGGAGAGAAAAAAGAACCTATGCTCGATATTGTAGAGTTTTTAGCAAAAGAAATGCCCAATAATCAGCCGAGATATTTAATGGGCGTTGGTAAACCAACGGATTTAGTTAAATCTATCCTGAGAGGCATAGATATGTTTGATTGCGTTTTGCCAGCTAGGAACGCAAGAAACGGACAAATTTTTACTCATGATGAAACTATCAATATTCATAATTCAAAGTACAAAAATGACCACGAACCTATTGATGTGAAAAGCAATATTTCTTTTGCAAAAAATTTTTCTAAAGCATATTTAAGACATTTATTTAAAGTTAATGAAATGTTTGGCTTCAGAATTGCTACTATGATTAATATTTCATATTACTTTGATTTAATTGAAGAAATCAAATATCAGATTAAAGAAAATACTTTCTTAAATTGGTCAAAAGAATATCTAAATAAATTTGAAAATAATGATTAAAGAAGGTAATAGAGCTCCAGATTTTTCCTTACTCAATCAAAATAGCGAAAGAGTAACTTTGTCATCTTTTTTGGGCGAGAAAGTCTTAATTTGGTTTTTCCCCAAAGCAAGCACTTCAGGTTGTACTTTAGAAGGATTAGGGTTTAAAGATAAAATTGATATTTTTAAATCTAAAAAAATTAATGTAATTGGTATAAGCAAAGACTCTGTGAAAGCCCAAAAGAATTTTTGTGAAAAAAATGAATTCCCTTTTGATATTCTTTCAGATCCTGAATGTGATGTGATAAAAAATTATGGTGCTTGGGTCCTCAAGAAAATGTATGGTAGAGAATATTGGGGTATTAATAGGATATCATTTTTGATCAATGAAGTTGGGGAAATAGAAAAAATTTTCCATTCCGTTAACACAAAATCTCATGCTAATGATGTCCTTGAAGAATTTTAGACTTTTTGTTTTTTTATTTTTTATTAGCTGCGCATCTGTCATTCCGCCTTCTGGAGGACCTGAGGATGTTACACCTCCGAAATTAGTTTTAACGGAACCTGAAAACTTTACAAACATCTCTGAAGGACAAATTATAAAGTTAAATTTTTCTGAATTTTTATCTGAAGATTCAATTCGCAAAAGTGTAAGTATTTATCCTATGCTAAATGAAATACTCGATATACAATTTTCTGGGAATCGTTTTGAAATCAAGATTCCACCTTTGAATAAAGATGAATCAAGCTATTTTCTTATCATTGATAAATCACTTAAAGATGAAAATAATGTTTCTTTAGATGAAACCATAATTATCCCTTTAACCTCAGAATCCTCGTTTACGAAAAACTATCTTGCAGGTAGTTTATATGGTGATAATGATAATATTTCAATCTTATTGTGGAACAAAAAAGTTAATTTTAATGAAGAATTTTTGCCTTCACCCTATCTAGTTTTAAAAAATGTTTCTTCTTTTTCTGTTCCATCATTGCCCATTGGAGAGTATACAGTCGCAGCCATTAAGAACTATACCCCCTTTAAAAAATTGGAAGACAATAATCTTTATTTTTCTTTTAAAAATTACCTGGAAATGGATAATCGAAGTATTGATAATGTTAATATTTTCATTCCCAGTGTTTCAAATTCTGAAAAAAGTACAAGTATAGATGAAGGTAATAAAAATAGTGAATTGGGAATTTTGAGAATAAAAAAACCTGACAATTTATCTTTACCTTATATAATGCTGAAAAACAATCAAAAAGAATTATTTTTTCCCTTAAAAGACAATGAAACTATTGATGTACCAGAAGGAGTTTATCAGCTTTTTATTTTTGATGATTTAGATAAAAATCAAAAAATTTCCTTTGGCAATCTTGAAAATAGTTTTGGTGAATATTTTATTGCTTTTAATGATTCAATAACTATCCGAGCAAACTGGGAATTAGATATTTCAAATATTTCTTATTAATATCTAATCATGATTGTCGTAGCTGTGAGCGGTTATTTTGATCCTATTCATGTTGGTCATATAGAATACCTTAAGCTTGCAAAACAGCTCGGAGATAAATTAGTAGTTATTGTAAACAATGATTTTCAAGCAAGAATTAAAAAAGGAAAATCATTTATGAGCGAAAGAGACAGAGTTGAGATTGTTGCATCGCTTAAATGTGTTGATGAGGTATTTTTATCTATTGATAGAGACTTAAGTGTTTGTAAGAGCTTAGAATTTATTCAACCTAATATTTTTGCCAATGGAGGCGATAGGAAGCTTGACGAAATACCTGAAACAAGAATAATGAAAAAATATGGTATTAAGATGGTAGATGGTTTAGGTATGAAGATTAGAAGTAGTAGTGATTTGACAGGAATTAAATAAATTGAAATCAAAAAAAAATATTTTCCAGAAACAAATTTTTCAAGATCTCATTGATCTATCTGACAAATTCGATTTTAGAGTAATCCATGATAAAGGAAATTTTTCAGGAGACCACTGCTTACTTGAAACTAAAAATTATGTTGTTCTTAATAAGCATCACCCTCTTGAACAAAAAATTCACATTCTTGTGACTTACTACAATAATTTTGATTTAGAAAAAATTTATCTTAAGCCTCGAATCCGTAAATTCTTAGAGAATTATTCATAATGGAATCCAATAAACAAAGACTTTGGGCTCCATGGAAAATGGAATATGTTGAAAATAAAAATTCTTCTCAAAAAATATTCACTGATTTACCAAATGCGAATAACGATGAAGAAAATTTGATTCTTTTTCGAGGGGAATATTCTTTTATTATTATGAATCGCTATCCCTATAATAATGGACATTTAATGATAGTACCATTTAGGGAAGTGAATAGTATTGATTTACTTGAGGATAAAGAATTGCATGAAATAATTTCTTTATCCAAAGAATCCGTAAAAATTCTGAAAGAAATTTTAAACTGTGATGGATTTAACTTAGGAGCCAATACTGGATATGGATCTGGTGCTTCTATTGATCAACATTTGCACTTTCATGTTGTTCCGAGGTGGAAATCTGATACCTCTTTCATGCCAGTAGTTGGAAATACTAGAGTAATTCATCAAAGTTTATCAGATACTTATAGCATACTTAAGCCTTTATTTAATAAATTAAGATAATGGATTTATTCTCGCATTCTTGGCTTCCATATTTGTATCAATATTTTTTTGGTCTAATTATTTTTGGTGGGGGCCTTTACGCGGTTTTTAAAGCTTATGGCGATGATTTTTGGGTAAAATACAGAAAGTGGATTATCATACTTATTTGGGGTTTTATTTATGTTGCCTCTATCCATCTCTTTATGACACTAGCTGCATTAGAAAATCAAGGCAATTATTATTTTTTAATTCTTCTTTTCTATTTAATAAACGTATCAATCTTAAGTAAGAAAATTCAATGAACGTAATCCCAACAACTGGCCTATTTTGGGGAATTTTATGCCTATATGTATTTTTAGTATTAGGAGCAGGATTATTTTTCGCGAGAAATAATAAATCCACAGAAGATTTTTTCTTTGGTGGAAGAAGATTTTCATGGTGGTTAATTGGTATGTCAATGTTAGCTACTGGGGTTGGTAGCCATAGCTTTGCCAAATATGCAGCCAAAGGTTTCGAATATGGATTTTCTTCAACAATGACTTACATGAACGATTGGTTCTTTATGCCATTATTGCTTTTTGGTTGGATACCAATTATTTACTATATGAAGGTCAATTCTATTCCTGAATATTTTGAAAGAAGATTCAATTCTACTGTAAGAAATTTATCAACTTTTACAATGCTGCTCTATTTAATCGGTTATATTGGAATTGGTCTATTAGCATTAGCAAATTTATTACAACCAATTTTAGGATGGCAAATCCAAACCATTATTATTATTGTCGCTATTATTTCTGGAACTTATGTTTCTTTAGGAGGTCAAACAGCCATAATTTTTACAGATTTCTTGCAAGGTGTAATACTCCTATTTGCCGGCCTTCTTATTTTTGGACTTGGTATAAGCTACCTAGGAGGGTTTGATTTATTTTGGGACAGTCTTTCATTAACGAACAAATTACCCTTAGCAGATTTTAATTCTCCACCTGATTTTAATTTTGTAGGAATTTTCTGGCAGGACGGAGTGGTTGGATCAGTCGGATTTGCATTTATGAATCAGGCAGTAATTATGAGGTTCCTAGCTTCAAGATCTGTAGCCCATGCAAGAAGAGCTACAATGATGAACGTTTTAGTATTTCTTCCTATTGGTACTCTAGCTGTTTCTAATTCTGGTTGGATTGGAAGAGCTATTGCCAATGCTTTTCCAGATGTTATTGCTGAAAGTACAAACCCCAATGGGATTTTTACAATTGTTGGATCTTTGGTAGCAAATTCAGAACCGATTTTTGCATTTTTAGTTGCATCAGTTGTTGCTGCCTTAATGTCAAGTCTTGACTCTCAAATTAATGCGTCAGCGGCTGTAGCAGTAAATGATGTTTACACTCCACTGGCTAAGAATCCATCCGAAAAAACTAAACTCAGAATTTCGATGTTTACTTCTGCATTTGTTACTTTTATTGGGATTCAAGCTGCATTTATTTTTTCTCAATATGGCACTATTTATGAAGCTCATGGTGCTTTTCATGCTATTGTCACTCCTCCCATGGTTACTGTAATTTTCTTTGGAATCTTCTGGCAAAGATTCTCTTCACGAGCTGCTATTATGACTTTTGTATTGGGCTCTATTTTTATAGTCCTTGGAGAAATGTATCCTTATGAATTGATTACGCCTTTCGCTCATGGAACAGAATACATCGCAGATAGACCATATTCTTATATCAAGGCTCTTTACAATATGGTGGCGTGTAGTTCAATAGCAATCGTAGTTACTTTTTTATCAAAAAAACCAATCGATTATTCAAAAATTAAAGGATTAACTCTTTGGACAATTAGAGATGGTCAAGAATATTTTAAAGGTTCAAAAGTTAATTCCAATAAAGGATCTGAAATTAGATTCAGTGCTAGTTTGATGGAAATTGATGATAAACTAGAGGGTAAAACTGTTTGTCTTCCTGAAAAGTATTCTAATCAATTAAAAGGGGAAATAGGAGATATTATTTATATATCCGATACGCGCTGGTATTTAGGTGGATTAAAATCAACCCATGCTATTCTTGGAAAAGTTTCAGATTCAGATAAAATTTTAATTTCACAAGAAGTCCACGATCATGCTCAATTTGACTTTAATAGAAAAATCTTTATTGAGCTTGAGGGATAATATTTCTTGTTTTTTCAATAATAAAATAAAAAATTCCAACACAAATTCCGGAGTAGCTCAGTTGGTAGAGCGAGTGACTGTTAATCACCAGGTCGGGAGTTCGAGTCTCTCCTCCGGAGCGAAAAAAATGGTAAAATTACTTCTTCATAATCAAGATTTATAGATATGCTTGAAATTTATACAGTTCTTGGTTTTATTTTAGCAGGATACTCAGTAGTCGCTAATGATTCTCTTCAAACGCTTGGAACTTGGATTAATTCCAATAAAATTATTCCTTGGTATTTTCTATGGATTTTTGCTTCTTTAATTTTGGCACTCACTATGTTGCATGGATATTTTTCTGGTGATCTAAGCCATGGAAGATTAAGCAGCATCCCTTATATTGAACCTAACTTTTGGCATTTACTTGCCCCAATTAGCTTGATAATTCTGACACGAAATGGAATTCCAGTTTCCACCTCTTTTCTTGTTTTATCAGCTTTTGCATCTTCATTAGTTGTTCAAAAAATGTTAATCAAAAGTATTGTGGGGTATGCTGTTGCAGCTATTGTTTCATATGTTTTGTGGTCATTACTTTCACGATTTATTGATGAAAGTAAAAAACCGGCTGCTTCCGATACTAAATGGAGAATTGCCCAATGGATCTCGACAGGCTTCTTATGGACTATGTGGTTACAGCAGGATTTTTCTAATATTGCTGTTTTTTTACCTCGTCAAATTTCTTTAAATGCTGTATTAATGATTATACTTTTCTTTGTTATTATGTTGGGATATGTTTTCAAATCCGGCGGAGGTAAGATCCAAAATTTGGTCATTGAAAAGACAAGTACTAAGTTTGTAAGAAGTGCGACAATCATTGATTTAGTTTATGCTTTTTTACTTCTTTATTTTAAAATTTATAATAATATCCCAATGTCAACTACATTTGTTTTTGTCGGTTTATTAGCAGGCAGAGAACTAGCTCTACATTCTTCTTTTATGACCAAAAAGGGTCGTATTAAAAAAGTTTTTCCAATGATTGGTCGTGATTTTCTTAGATTGGTAATAGGTATCACTGTATCAGTAGCGCTCATTATCACGATTCAGTACTTTAACAATTAAATAAATCAGTTAATTACCTTAATTATTTTAATAAAATAAAAAATAATTATTTTAATAAAATAAAATATTAAATTGGAATATCCCATTAAATCAACCAAGGAAAATTATGAAAAAAAACATAAATCGTTTCATGGTTCTTGTTTCAATTTTTTCAGTCTTAATCGCTCAAGGTATCACTACCGCAGAGCTTTCGGGAAATATATCTGATAGTTCTAATTCAGCTTTAGAAGGAGCAAATATCATTGCTGTTCATGAGCCTACAGGAACTACTTATGGTGCAATTTCAAGAGATGGTGGATACTATAATATCCCCAATATGAAGGTTGGAGGACCATATTCAGTGACTGTTTCTTATATAGGCTATCAAAATGAGACAGAATCAAATTTAACATTAAGTCTCGGTTCATCTTCAATGTTGAATTTCTCTCTTCAAGTTGACTCTATTTCTTTAAGTGGAGTAGATGTGATAGGAGAAATCGATGATGTGATGAATGGAAATAGAACGGGTGCTGCTACTTATGTTGGCTCTGATCAAGTTGGAGTTCTGCCTTCAATTAAAAGAAGTACTCGCGACCTTACTCGTCTAGACCCTAGAAGTGATGGTAATTTCAGTTTTGGAGGAAGAAACTGGTTATATAATAGCATTTCTCTAGATGGATCTTATTTTAATAATCCGTTCGGTCTTGATGATCCAGCCCCAGGAGGTCAAACTAATTCAGAGCCAGTATCTCTTGATGCTGTAGAACAAGTTCAGGTATCAATAGCTCCTTTTGATGTTCGTGAAGGAGGATTTACTGGTGCTGGAATTAATACTGTTACAAAAAGTGGTACTAATGAATTTAAATCATCAATATATACTTACACGAGAAATGAAAACCTAATAGGAAATAAGGTTGGTTCTCAAAAAGTATTCTCAAGCCCATCTTTACAATATAGTCAATCAGGTGTATCAGTAAGTGGTCCTATCATTAAAAATAAACTTTTCTTTTTTGTTAATTTTGAAAATGAGCATCGCGCTGATCCGGGTTCAAACTATAGGGCAGATGGAACTTCAAGAGTTTCAAGTTCAGTAATGGATACTATCTCTGCAAGATTGAAAAGCGAATACAATTATGATACAGGTCCATATCAAGATTATAATCATAATACTGATAATGTTAAAATGCTTGCAAAGCTTGATTGGAATATTGATGAGAAAAATAACTTGTCATTTAGAATGAATACTCTGGATGCCTCGCGCGATTTACATCCTCACCCATTTGTGTTAAGTTATAATAATACTGGTAGAGGTCCTAATGCATCCAGTTTACCATTTAGAAATTCAGGGTATGAAATCAATAATGAACTGACTTCATATGCCTTAGAAACAAATAGCATGATTGGTTCCAATATGGCTAATCGATTCTTTATAAGTAAAAATATTTTTAGAGATTATCGTGCGCCTTTTAGTGAACCATTCCCTACAATTGAAATCGGAGAAGCGGGGGTTACATATACTACCGCTGGACACGAACCTTTTTCAATTCATAATATTTTGGATCAGGACGTTCTACAGGTTTCAAATAGCTTAACCTATTATTCTGGACAACATGCCATTACTGCTGGATTTAATTATGAAAATTTTAAATTCTTTAACTCATTTAATATTTTCAGAAATGGTGTTTTCTTCTTGGATGCGTCTTGGGCTCAATTTTTAGGTGGAACAACCTTTTCATCAATTGATGCTTTTCTAGACTCAACCAGTCCAAACAATGAAAATCAATCCGATTTTTATGGAATGGTAGGAAGTGGTCCATATAAGGGAGAGAAAATAGATGTTTCTCAAATGTCTTATTATATCCAAGACAAATTTGCAGTTAATTCTAATTTGAATGTAACTGCAGGAGTACGTGTTGATATTCCTAAATATAATAATAAACCAGTCGACAACCCCTTCCTTGAAGGTCTTACTTTGTTGGACGAGAATGATCGTCCAGAAGTATTAGAGCAGGATAAATTACCTGATGCAAAAGCTCTCTATTCTCCTCGAGTAGGATTTAACTATTCAAACGATGATAGATCAATGCAACTTCGCGGAGGTTTTGGGGTTTTTACTGGCAGACTTCCTTTCGTTTGGATAGGGAATATTTTCTCTAATCCAGGCAATAACCCCAATTTGTATGCTGTTGGAGATGCAACTTGGAATCCTGACCATGTAACTGATGATGGTAGCGGAAGAAAGGTTTATGAAGGTGAAATCTCTATCTTGCAACAAACTTATGATGTAAATGCTATGGTTTCAGATTTTAAGTGGCCTCAAGTTCAGACTTTGAATCTTGCCATTGATAAGAAATTATCAAACGGTTTATTGGGAACATTAGAATTAATTCACAGCACAGACAAGAATGCAATTTATATGAGAAATGCTGATTTAGTTACTCCGGTTCGTCAGCTATCTGATGGTAGACCATATTATGGTGGCGTTGGAAGTGCTGAATTAAATTCTTTTTATCCTGGATCAGGTGAGGGTGTTTATGTTATTGATAATATAGATGAAGGTTCTAGTTTGACTCTCTCTGCTCAATTAAGAGGAGATTATAAAGGGGTGAAATGGAGTACTTCATACACATATTTAAATGCAGAAAACAATCTTCAATCAACAGAGATTGCATCAGTGTTATATTCAAGTCAACCAGTCCAAGGAGACCCAAACAAACCAGGTTTAGCTCCTTCTCAGTTTGGTATGAAGCACCGTATAATTGGTTCTGCTACATATCGACATGAATGGAACGATTCTAGAGCTACAACTTTAGGATTATTTCTTGAAATTGGAGAAGGTAATCCATTTATTTATTCTGGTGGAAATAGATATTCTCATATCTATTCTGGGGATGTAAATGGTGACGGATTTGGAGGAAATGACTTGATTTATATTCCAAGAGATCAAGGAGATATTAATCTTACTGATCCGACACAATGGTCTGCACTAAATACCTTTATTGAACAAGATCCATATCTTTCAGAAAATAGAGGTAAAATTGCTAAAAGAAATGGTCTTCTCAATCCATGGTTTAATAATATAGATTTAAAAATAAACAATGAATTTTTGCTTTCAGAAAGAAAAGTTGAAGTAAGTTTTGATATAATGAATCTTGCTAATCTACTTAACTCTGAATGGGGAGTAAGAAAAATTGCTAATCCTTTAGCTCTTTCTCCTTTAACTCTAGACAGTTGGAACGCAGCTGGCGAGCCAGTATTCAGCTTTAACGGAGTCGAAAAAACATTTGTTGATGATTTTAGCGAGTTTTCTCGTTGGAGAATGCAAATAGGAGTTCGTATTTCTTTCTAATCGCATTTAAAACAAATCTATCAAAATAATATGAGGGTGAATAATTTTTTATTCACCCTCTTTTTTATCGGTAACTAATCATTTTAAATTTGTTAAATTTTTAAATGAATCTTAAAGATAGAAAAGTATTAGTGACAGGAGCAGCAATTGGAATTGGTTTTGCTACTTCTCATCTTCTTTTAAAAAAAGGTGCTCATGTTATAATGTGGGATATTGACTTGGAAAATCTTCAAAAAGCTTCCATCAAACTCAACGAATTAGGATTTAAAAATTTTTCAACTTTTCAATGTGATGTATCAAATTCAAATGAAGTATATCAAACTGCTAAAAAAGTGAATGAAGCTATTGGAACTGTTGATATTCTAATCAATAATGCAGGTACAGTTTATACTGGTTATATGTTAGATAGAAGTGATGAAGAATTAGAAAAAATGATTCAAATAAACTTTACATCAATGATCTACACAATTAGAGCATTTATGCCAGAGATGCTTGAAAGAAATTTTGGACATATAATTAATATTTCGTCAGCATCTTCATTGATTGGAGCTCCTAAACTAGCTGTTTATGCAGCGACAAAATGGGCGGTAGCTGGACTCACAGAATCTTTACGTTTGGAGGCGTATAAAATGAATAGAAAAGGAGTAAAATTTTCTTCTATTCACCCTAATTTTTTAGTTAAAGGTCTCTTTGCAGGAACAAAACTCAATTTTTTAGGTAATCTTTTATCTCCAGGAATAAAGTCTCCATATACTGTAGCAAAGGTTATAATTAATCGCGCAATTCGATATGGATTCCATTCTCCAAAAATTCCTTGGATTATGAATCAAGCAACACTTCTTAGAGCAATTCTTCCTAGTTCGATTCTTTTAAGAGTAAGTAATTTATATGGATTGAACAATATGATGGATCAGTATGAAGGTTATAATGATGGAAGGTAGAATATTCTTTACAATTAATGAATAAGCTTTTAGAATTCAACATGCAAAAACAACGAAATATATTATCAATACTAGTATTCATTATTCTATCATGTAATTCTTCACATGATGCACCAGTTCTTTCTCAAGATAAAAATGAAGATTTAGTTACTATTGAAGATTCTCTAAGTTATTCTTTGGGGATTCGAATTGCACAAAATTTAAATTTTCCCGAAGTCAATACTGATAAAGTCAAATTAGGAATGGATGATTTTCTATCTCAAACTCCTGCAAGAATTGATATCGGAAGAAGAAATTCTATCTTAAGTGATTATAATAGACAGCAAGCTATCAAAGAAGTAGACTCCTACCAAGTGGCTACTGAGGAAATGCGTGAACTTGCGAGAAAGAATAAAATTGCTGGTCAAGAGTTTATGGAAAAAAATAAATACAATGATGGTGTTCTGGTACGTAAAAGATCAGGACTTCAATATAGAGTTTTAAAAGAAGGGGATGGACCTTTACCAGATTATAATTCTTTAGTATCAGTCCATTATACTGGTCGCTTAATTGATGGCACTATTTTTGATTCGTCTTTGAAAAATGACAAACCTTCACAGTTCAATCTTGATAAAGTTATTCCAGGATTCTCACAAGCAATTCTTACAATGAAAGTTGGATCAAAGTGGGAAGTTTTCATTCCATATAATTTAGCGTATGGTGATAAGGGCATTCCTGGTAAAGAACTTGGAACTTATGTTATTCCACCAGCGTCTACTTTAATCTTTGAAATTGAATTGATAGATATTTTGAATGATTAAAAAAATTATACTTTTTTCTTTTTTTCTATTCCTCTCCTGTTCTTCAAAAAACCTATCTTCAAATTTAACTTTAGATTCTCCAATGTTTTTTTCGGAAATCATTCCTGAAACTGAATTGGATAGTATTGGATTTTTGAATCGCAAACATCAAATCGTTGTTACAGATAAAAAAGGCAAAATTTTAAGTTATAGTGCAATGAAGGGAGAATTGAAGCACTCTATTGAAAGACCAAACGCATTTCCAAATGGAGTAAATATAATAGATGATGAATATATTCTTATAACAGAGCGTGACAATCATCAGGTTCTAGTTTTAGATAGTTCTTTCAATTACATTGGACGATTTGGGGAAGGTGACTTAAAATCTCCTTATGGTATAACTAGTTACCAAATTGAAAAAAATAAACACAGAGTTTTTGTGACTGATAATTTCAATGAAGGTGTCCTTTCTTCAGAGCGTATCATTTTCTGGGATATCATAATAAGTGATGAAAATGAAATTGTAATTTCTGAAGGTCGTATTTTTGGAAACACTGGTCTTTATGAAGTTGAGTCTATAGTAGCTGATTCTTATTTTAATCGACTTTTTGTTGCAGAAGAAAATACCAGAGGCGAAAGTAAAGGTTCATCGATTATCGTATTAGACTTAGAATCAGGAGAGGAGATAATGTCTGAAATTAGCAATTTCCCTTTTAAAAATGACGCTGAAGGAATTGCATTGACAGGTATTAAAGAAGGATATATCATCTTTACCGAACAAAGCAAAGAAGATAATAAATTCCACTTATTTAGTAGATCAAATCTTAGTTTTTATAAAACGTTATTTTTAGAAGATGTTAGATATACCGATGGGATTGCGACAGCTTTTATGCATGGAGAATGGTATTTATATGCTATTGATGATGATAAAAGAGTTGCTGCTTATAAACTTCCACAATTTGAAAATTAAATCAATATTGCTGTTGTACCCCGGACACGATTCGAACGTGTGACCTACTGCTTAGAAGGCAGTTGCTCTATCCTGCTGAGCTACCGGGGCATCCGATGAATTTAAAGAATTAATAAAAAATTTAAAGCATTTTTGTATTTTTTTATTGACGAGAGCTCGACGAGAAAAAACTTGCATTATAAAAAAGATGACATTAGAATATAAATGTTTTTAAAAAACCATTCTTAACAAATCTTTAAGGAGTAAAAAAATGGCTGAAAAAGTAGCACGTACAGGTGTTTCAAAAGAAAGTGGATACCTTTATTACCTAGGAAAAGACGGTAATGTTTGGCGTTCAGGTATGTCTCGTGGCGGTAAAGGCGGCGGTAATGCAACTAAAGTAGCTGACGCCGGTGTAAAACGTGAAAAAGGATATCTTTATTTTGTTGATAAAGATGGAGACGTTTCAAGAGCACCAATGGCAAGAGGTAGAGGTTAAGTTTAACTAAAATCTTTTGATCATTAATAATATAAAAAGGGAAGCAATGCTTCCCTTTTTATATTCTAATCTTTTACTATTTGATTTTGATTGCTTCCAACCATTCCACTGGAGACAATCATTCTGAAGCCTTCTTCAACAGAAATATCACTTTGAGTAACATCTTCTTTGGGAGCAATTAAAAAGAATCCAGAAGTTGGATTTGGAGTTGTAGGTATGAAAAGATGATAGAAGCTTTCACCCTGTTTATTTGTGGATTCACTTGTGACAAATCCTAATGTCCACACACCTTTTCTAGGGTATTGTATATAAATTACCTTCTTAAATGAATCTTTATTTGATCCACCAGATATGGATTCCATAATTTGTCTTGTAGTAGAATAAATAATTCCAATTAATGGGATTTTTTTAAAAAAAGACTCCATCCAATTGACTATTCTTGAAAAAAATACATTTCTAGCAAAGAAACCAATAATAATCAAAGAAATAAGTACAATCACTATTCCTATTATAGAAGTCAGAAGTTGAAATCCAGGAAAGTTTGCATCAACAAATTGCTCTAATGGTTCAGAAACAGCACCTCCAAATGAAATGGCAATTTTGAAGAAAAATTGAAGTACATATACAGTTAAAGCCAGAGGTATGACTGTAACAGTACCAGTTGCTAAAATTGTTTTAATCTTTCCCATTAATTCAATTTAATAAAAATTTCTAATCTATTTCCTATAAATAAGTATGGAACTTCCTAATATAAAGATTGCTCCTAAAATCTCGTTGACACTTAAGATCTCTTCAAGAAAAATCCAACCTAGTACTATTGCAACAATTGGAGGAAAAATAGCAACATAGGTTACTTGTGTTACTGTAAGATATTGGTAAAGCCAAAAGTAAATAGCCCAAGAAATAAATCCCCCTAAAATTATTAGGTAAAGAGTTGCATAAATCAACTCATTGTTCCAAATGATTAGAGAAGTATCTTCTTTTAGAATAAAGGAAAGACTAAACATTAATATTCCAGTAAGTAACTGGCAAACAGCGTTCATCTGATAAGGTCCAACAACTTTATTGTATTTTTTATATAAAACACTTGGATAAGCTGCTATGATGATTACCAATATCAAAACAACTATCGGGATAAAAGTGTCAGATGAGATTCCTATATCTTCACCAGAAGACATGACAATAACTCCTAAAAAACCAGCTAATAATGCCAAAACTTTATTTTTATTTAATCTTTCTTCAGCTTGATCCTTAATCATAAAGTGAGCCATTAAACTAGTAAAAAGAGGGAAAAGCCCCCAAATTATAGAAGAAATACTGGAATAAATATATTGGGTGGCCCAGTAAGTAATTCCATACGAAAGACTAAAATTAAGAATACCAAAAGAGGTATAAAGCATTATAGCTTCTTTATTGAACGGTATGCTTAATTTTTTGTAGTAAAGGTAGATTAAGAATAAGAAACCAGAAAATAAAAATCTTAATCCTACTCCAAAAAAAGGAGGTACACCTGCATTAAGTGAAACTTTTATAAAATACCAAGTTGAACCCCAAATCAGACAAAGGGCTACAAAAGGCCAAAGGATTTTTCTTTCCATTATTTTGAAGAATTATTAAAAGAGGAGATTGCAGAGCTGGCAATAAAAATACTAGAATAAGTACCAATAATCACCCCTACCAATAATGTAAAAGCAAAAGGTCTAATTATTTCACCACCAAAGACTAAGAGAATAATAATAACTAATAAAGTAGTTAGCGATGTTATTAAAGTTCTACTTAATGATTGATTGATACTTTTATTTATAGTTGAATCAAACATGACTGTTCCGGAAGATTTCATATTTTCTCTTATTCTATCAAGTATAACAATTGTATCATTCAAAGAGTAGCCAACTATTGTTAAAAAAGCGGCAATAGTGCTTAAGGTGATTTCATAATTAGAGAATCCAAAAATTCCGAGAGTTATTATTATATCATGAACGAGCGCAATAATTGCAGCTATCGCAAATTTAAATTCAAATCGGATCGAAACATAAAAAAGTATCAAAGCAAGAGCAGAAATAATTGACCAAAATGCTTGGCCTGAAAGTTCACTTCCAACCTTTGGACTAACGCTCCCTAATGATAAAACAAATTCATTTTTCGATGGGACCTTATTCTCAAACGTTAAATAAAGTGAGTTAATTATTAACTGGGGGAAATTATCAGGTTGATTCTCAAAATTTTTAATTTTGATTACAATATCATTTTCATTCCCAAAGTATTTAATTTCTTCGTTACTTAGATCAAAATTATTTCCTTCAAAAGAAAGATTTTTCAAAGACTCACGAACTTCTTCAATTGAAATTGCTTCATTAAAATGAAGGCCAATTAATGATCCACCTTTAAAGTCTATTCCAAGTTTTATACCAGAGAATAGCTTAAAAATTGATAAAATGACTAACAAACCAGAGAAGATAAACCCTAAACGTTTGAGGTTCATAAAATTATAGTTTGAATCTTTAAATAAGTTTATCATATGCTCAATTCACGAATATTTTTTCTTGAAATTATAAAATCAAAAATGAACCTGCTTACAATAATTGATGTAAACATGCTTACAATAATTCCCCAAAATAAGACAGTTGCAAAACCTCTTATTGGCCCAGTACCGTATTGGTATAAAATTGCTGCAGCAATTCCAGTTGTAATGTTTGCATCAACAATTGTAGATAAAGCTTTAGCATAGCCAGAATCAATTGCAGATTTAACTGATTTTCCAATTCTAATTTCTTCTTTAATTCTTTCAAAAATAATTACATTAGCATCTATTGACATTCCAACTGTTAAAATAAGCCCAGCAATACCTGGCAATGTTAAGGTAGCTCCAAGGGTTGCTAGCACTCCAAGCAAGAGAGTTAAGGTTCCAAGAACAGAGAAACTCGCAATGACACCCGATAATCTATAATAAGCAATCATAAACACAACTACTAAAATAAGTCCAAAGGCGATTGAAAGCCTTCCTTGTTCAACAGAGTCAGCGCCTAAAGAAGCACCCACTGTTCTTTCTTCAGCGATAGAAACAGGAACAGGCAAAGCACCAGCTCTTAAAACTATAGCAATATCTTCAGCTTCTTGAATTGAACCCATTCCTTCAATGACGGTTTGTCCGCCATAAATCTGACTTCTAATTACCGGAGCCATGTGAACTTTTTTATCTAATACAATCGCAATTCTTTTATTAATATTAGCTCCTGTAATTCTGGCCCATTCTCTAGATCCGTCACCATTCATATCAATATGAACAGTCGCTTGACCTGCTGTCACGCCAGATTGACTCAATTTCATTTGAGCGTCTTCAATTACTCCACCGGATAGTTCTGCATTATTGTATAGATGATAGACTAGTAGATATTCTTCACCGTCAAATTCATCCGAGAGAGTAATAGAGCTATTACTTAAAAGAAGTGTACTATTTGTAGCTCTGAGGATTTGTTTTACATCTTCTTCGTTCAGAATATTATTAAGCTTATCAAGTTCAGATATTTTAATTGCTAAATTAGATCCTATTGTAGATAGAATTGAAGATAAATTCTCCTTATCAGAAAATAAACCATCAACGTTATTATTAGTAGAAGCTGAATTTTTAGAATCTATAGTTAAATCAATTTGCTTTATAAGAGAATTAGTATTTTCAACATCTTTTACAATCATCAGTTCTAATAGAGCTGTACTTTGAAGCAAATCTCTGGCTCTTTCAGCGTTATCAATTCCAGCTAACTCAATGACTACTCGACTATTCCCCTGTTTTTGGATACTGGGTTCTGACACACCAAACTGATCGATTCTATTTTGAATAATCTGAACAATTCGATTAAGTGCATCTGTAGATTCTACAGATAATTGACTAATTATCTCATCATTAGTGCGACCTAAAGAAGAAAAATACCTCTGTAGTTTTAAATCACTATTCTGAACTTGTTCTTCAAATAAATCAAAGAAATCAATATCTTGAATTGAATAATTTTTATCAAGTTCAGTAATAAATGTTTCAAATTTAGAGTCTTTATTTCTAGCAAGATTAGAGATAAGCTGAGGTAGATCCACCTCAAGAACAATGTGAATACCTCCCTTGAGATCAAGACCGAGTTTAAGAGCTTTTGAAGATAAATTGTCCAACTCTTCTGATGACATCTGAGAAATTTTATCATCTGTAAGATTTAAAAATCTAATTGATGGAATTAGTGAATAAATCGCCAATCCAAAAACAAATAGTATTAGTAAAAATCTTGATTTAATAGTGCTATTCATAATTGTGAGCAGAATTTAACAATATAAAGAAAAAATTTACTAACTTTTTAAATAATATTTAATTCTTGAGAACATTCTATAAAGCTATTAATAGCTAAATCAATTTGTTCTTTTGTGTGAGCAGAAGACAGTTGAACTCGAATTCTTGCCTTTTCTTTGGGAACCACTGGAAAAGAGAAGGCAATGACATAAATATTTTTCTCAAGAAGTTTTTTGGATAATTCCATTGCTTTTTTGGCATCATATATCATAATAGGGACAATAGGATGATTCTCTCCTCTAATTTCAAAACCAGCCTCAATAATTTTTTGTCTAAAGTATTTTGTATTTTCATCTAATCGTTTAAAAATTGATGGGTCACTATTAATTACATTAAATGCTTCAATTGAAGCTGAAACTAAAGGAGGAGCCATGCTATTTGAAAATAAATATGGTCTAGATTTTTGCCTTAAGAGTTCAATTATTTTATAGGAAGAGGTTATGAATCCACCCGAAGCTCCTCCTAATGCTTTACCAAATGTTGATGAGATAATATCAATATGTTCATGAACTTGGTGGTAGGATCCAGAGCCCATTCCATTTTCTCCAATTACTCCTGTTGCGTGACAATCATCCACCATAACCAGAGCATTATATTTTCTACTTAATTCTGTAATTTCTTTCAACGGAGCGATATTCCCATCCATACTGAAAACACCATCTGTTACTATGAGCTTTGTTTTACTGGTTGAATTCTTTAAAAGGCTTTCTAAGTCTGCCATATCAATATGTTTGTAACGATTCTTTTGAGCTTTACAAAGTCTAATTCCATCAATGATTGATGCATGGTTTAATTCATCGGAGAAAATAGCATCATTTTCATCTAAGATACTTTCAAAAATTCCTCCATTAGCATCAAAACAA
This sequence comes from bacterium, assembly GCA_023255095.1. GTDB lineage: Bacteria > Fidelibacterota > Marinisomatia > Marinisomatales > Marinisomataceae > Marinisoma. The sequence goes on along the minus strand of JALRJJ010000102.1, from coordinate 1,003 downwards.
GAAGAATAAAGAATGGTATCTTCTTTCTTTAAAAAATCTGAAACTTTCTTTTCTAAAAGTTTATGTATTTCTTGAGTTCCACAAATAAATCTTACGGAAGCTAGCCCATAACCCCATTCATTTATTGCTTGAATCGCTGCATTCTTAATTCTAATATCATTAGCTAATCCTAAGTAATTATTAGCACAAAAATTTAAAACATTATGGTTGTTTACAAATATCGATGTTTCTTGCGATGAACCAATAATCCTTTCATTTTTATAAGTTCCGCTTTCACGCATTAATGAAAGTTGATTGTCGATTTTTTTATTTAATTCAGACATCGATTAAATTGAAAAAGTTATTAATTATTTTTTTAATTTCATTATTTGAAGAAAATCCCCAAGAACACGCTAATTCGCAATTCAAGCTATCAGGCCAAGAGTCAGCAATAATTTGTAAATCTTGATTGCTTTTGTATTGAGTCTGAAATTCAGAAAACATCTCCGTTAAAATAAGTTCAAAATCATATGCAGAGATAGAAAAATCTTGTACATTAAAAGAACGAAGCTTTGATTTGATACATTGACTGGACATAAGTAGGGTGATAGCATTGATTGCATTATCAATTGTTATAAAAGGTAGAGTGGTTTTTTTATCAACTTGACAAACATACTTTAGGCCTTTTTTTGCCGAATGTAACATTTGAGGCAAATAATCTGTAGTTCCTCCAGTAGGAATGTTAAAAGGACTTAAAATACCTGGGAACCTCAATGATCTAAAATCTACTCCAGAACCATTGAGAATACTCTGTTCATATTTTTTTGTACCATACTGTTCAATATTTATTTTATTAAGTCCATAAAGACTAATTGGTTTAATTATATCTTTTTCAGAAGCTAAAGCAATTTTCCTGGGACCATAAACGGCTATAGAACTAGGGAAGAAGAATTTAATAAATTTGTTGTTTTTTGCTCCGAATTCGTATGCTAAATCTATAATCGAAATAGTGCTATCAACGTTA
>JALRJJ010000024.1 GCA_023255095.1 bacterium | reverse complement strand
CCTATCGAGCGCAACTTTTGCGGACTGAGCAATTGATGGCGGTACAACAATTTCATTCAATCTTTGACCATACATACAATCTATATTTATTAGTTTCTTGCCATTTAAATCTATGGAATGAAAAATTTTAGATTTAGCAAGAAAATAATCTTCGAACGTTTTATGAAAATCTAAGTGATCTCTTGAAATATTAGTAAAAGAAGCAATTCTAAATTTAATATTGCTAAGTCTATTTTGAACTAATGCATGAGATGAGACTTCAAATAATACGTATTCATACGCATTCTCAACGGCTTTGTTCAATATTTTGTAAGCTTCAACTGTGTCAGGAGTAGTTAATCCGTTGTAATCATCAAGAATTTTAGGAACCAAACCTAAAGTTCCAACCTGAAGTGTCTTTTTACCGGATGCTTCGAAAATATTTTTTAAAATAGAAATCGTTGAAGTTTTACCATTTGTTCCTGTTATTCCAATTATTTTAATATTTTTTTGAGGATAACCAAAAAATCTTGAACATATTTTTCCAACAAATTCTCTTGGTTCAGAAACTGGAAAAATTGGAATTGAATCGATAAAATATTCTTTTTTAGCAGAATCCGAAAAAATACAAATTGCTCCGTTGTCAATTGCATCATTGATGAAATTGTTTCCATCAATTTTATCTCCTTTAATTGCGATAAAAATATACCCATTTTTAATCTTTTGAGAATTTGTTTCAATCCCTAAAACTGGACGATCAATTATTTCGAGAAATAAATTATTTAATTTTTTTTCTTCGATATAAAAACTAATTAGATCTTTTAGAATCATAGATTGTATTGATTTCTTGGTGTTTAATAAATGGAGGAACATACATGTGGTTTATATAATCCTGAAAAGACTTTTGGTTCCAAGGGTCCCTAAAATAATTCCTAGCATCTATATAACCTTTGCGAGTATTAAAGTATGTAAATTTCTCATAATCATCTTTAAAAAATGAAGTAGTATTATCTGAATTATTTTCTAAAATATATCTGCTCGCCTGCATGAATCCTTCAATGTTAAAATCCAAATATATCGAGCTATTATTTTTATATGGTAAATACATACCCTGATTATTCAGTCTATTAAAACGGTCATAAGTTGGGGCTGAAAGCTTTAAATTATTTCTTAACATAATAGAATTATCAGATTCAAAATTAATATTTTTATTAATGCTTGCAATAAAGATTAGTTCCAAATCAGAAAAATCATTTTGGTAAAAGTTTTTCAAGATAATTTCGTTTTTCTCTATTTCTTGAGATTGAAGAAAGCAAATAATAAGTAGTATTAATAATTTAAGCCTCATTTATAACCTTTCTTCTGGTTTTCTTTAGTAAAGATTTTCTTTTCTTTGTCTGAAGTCTCTTTTCAACTGAACTTTTTGAAGGCTTTGTTAAAATCCTTTTGACTGGAATGTTAATATCAGAAAACAACTTATGGAGTTTATTAATAGCCTCTTTTTTGTTGAGATTTTGAGTTCTATGATTTTGAGCATAAATAATTATATATCCTGATTTTGATATTTTATTCGGGTAATTTGTTTTGAAAAGTATAACATCTTTTTCTAAGAGGTTTGAAGTATCAATTTTAAACTTTAATTGAACTGCTGTGGAAACTTTGTTAACATTTTGCCCTCCTGGACCTCGAGATTTAACAAATTTAAATTCTAAATCCGAATCTTTAATTTTTATCATAATTTTATTATTAAATTTAATTTATAATGAACAATTCAACTAAACATAAGATTTCAATTTACGGATTTAATGGGTCAATTGACGCCATGCAATCAAATATCATAAAAATTGATAAAATCTATATTGAAAAAGATTCGCCTGCAGCAAATCAAAAAACTATCTCGGAATTAATAACAAAAAATAAATTGAATTATGAACTGATGAATAGTACTGACTTTTCAAAAAAGATTGATTCAAATCGATCTCAAGGAGTTCTGGTAGAATGCACAGTAGAAGTTTTTAATGATTTACCTAAAGGAAAGAAAAACGATGAGTGTTATGTTATCCTTGATCAAGTACAAGACCCTCACAATTTAGGTCAAATTCTTAGAATTTGTGCTTCAGCAAACATCGATGGCGTTATTATCACTGAACACAATAGCGTTTCAATGACAAGTGCGGTTGCACAGGTTAGTCAAGGTGGTTTTTCAAAAATTCCTCTATTTTGCGTTCGCAACATTAATCAATGTATTGAATTTTTTAAGAGTGAAGATTTCTGGGTTACAAGTTTTGAAAATAATATCAAATCTAAAAACTGGTATGAAATAGATCTTAAAGGAAGAGTGGTGCTTATTTTTGGTGGCGAAGGAAATGGAGTGAGTCAATTAGTTTTAAAAAACTCAGATTTCTTAGCCACTATTCCAATGTCAAATAAAATGAATTCATTGAATGTTTCTTCAGCAGTAAGCGCTGTAGTTTTTGAAAGATTAAGACAATTAATATCTTAGTTACTGATTATTTTTAGCAAACTCTTGCGTTGCATTCCAAACACGCCAAACATTCTTGTAGCAGATTTTTTCAATATCTTCTTCAGAATAACCTCTTTTAAGAAGATGATAAATCAGATTTGGATAAGAAGAAACGTCTTTAAGCCCATATGGTAATGAATCACCTACTCCATCATAATCAGAACCAAAAGCTACATGATCAATACCAACCAACTTAACAACATGGTCAAAATGATCTGCTACATCAGTAACATCACAAAAAATAGGATTTTCCTCAGCTATTTTCTTCGTGTAAGCAACTAACTCTTCATCACCTTCATTAAGATCATTTTCCTTAGCGAATTGAGCAACTAATTCTGAATTATAATTTCTTTTATCTTGAGAATCTTTCGTTACAAAAGTTGAACCAAAATTGATTTGTATAACTCCTCCGTTTTGAGCAAGCCTTTTAATCATATCATCATTCATGTTCCTCTCGAAATCAGGTGTAAAATGTCTACATGATGAATGAGAAGCAATGGCTGGAACTTGAGTGACTTCCATTACTTGATAGAATGCCTTGTCAGATACATGAGAAATGTCCACCATAATACCAACTCTATTCATTTCGCGTACAACTTCTTTACCAAAATCACTTAGTCCTTGATGTGTTCCAGTAGTGTCATATGAGGAATCACATATTGCATTATCTTTAGCGTGAGTAAGAGTGATGTAGCGAATACCTTGATTGTAAAAAAATTCAATATTTTTTAAATCATCTTCAATTGGTGCACCATTTTCCATTCCCATCGGAAGGGCAATTTTTCCCTCTGAAAAAATTCTTTCTACATCAGATGTACTATAAGCAACTTCAAATTTATCAGGATGATCATTTGCAATTCTTTTCACAGAATCAATTAACTCAATTGCCATTTCTTTGGCTCCACCTGTTTCTTGATAGGAAGATGGGACATAAATTGACATAAAGGGAGCATCTAGCCCACCTTCTTTTGATCGAACATAGTCAAATTCACCAGAAGGAGTTCTTTTAGACAAGTCTTCATATCCGCTCTTGTATATTCTCCATGGTACATCTATATGCCCATCAGTAATTATATATTTTTGAGATAAGCTAACAGCTTTCTGTTTCAAAGCTTGATCTTGATTATTGCAATTGAAAGTCATAAATGAAATTAAAATTATTAGAATGAATTTAATTGGATGCATGGATTTTCCTTGAAAGTTAGTAGCGGGAGCAGGATTTGAACCTGCGACCTCCGGGTTATGAGCCCGACGAGCTACCAAGCTGCTCCATCCCGCGATCTGCCATAAACTATAAAGAAATATTTTAAATTGGGAACTTTTTTTTAAAAGAATCATTTGATGATTGAGGAGCAAATTAATACAATAAATTACCTCTTAATTCCTTTCTCTTACCCTTGGTTAATTAGTTTGCTCCTCATAAAAAAACTAATAATAAATTCTTTTAGGTCTCTGACCAACAGCTGTCATAAGCACATAAGGTGTAGAATTTATACTATCAGAAATTTCATTTAGATTTATTTCTCCATGATCTTCGGAGATTCCAAAAATCAATACTTCATCTCCATATTGAATACTCTTTTCACCAACATCTATCATAAGTTGATCCATGCAAATTCTTCCAGTTATTTTAAGTTTTTGATTCTTAAATAAAACATACCCCTTTTCGAACCATGGTCTAGGAACTCCATCAGCAAATCCAGCTTGAACAACTGCTATCTGAGTATCTTTAGTAGTCGCGTAGACTCCTCCATAGCTTATTTGCGTTCCTTTTAGAACATTTCTAATTTCAACGACAGGTGCTGTGAAACTCATTACAGGTTTGATGTTCAAATCTTTAGGTACTTCATCAGATGGATATGATCCATATAAAAGCATTCCTACCCTTACGAGGTTAAATCTTGAAGCAGGAAGATTCAAAATGGCTCCGCTATTACTGCAATGTATAAATGTCGGAATAATATTTAACGATTTAGCGATAACAATTACTTGATTAAATAAGTTCAATTGCTTGTTAGCATAGCTTAAATCACCTTCATCAGCAGTAGAAAAATGAGAATAAATACCCTCAATATTTATATTTCTAACTTTACTTATTTCAGAAAGGAATTCCTTTGCTCTACCAGCATCAACTCCTAATCTTGTCATCCCTGTATCAAATTTTAAATGAACTTTTACATTTTCAGAATCGTTATTCTTCAGAAAATTTAAATCATCAAAGGATGAAATATTTAAAGTCAAATTTAATTTACTTGCGATTTTTAATGACTCAATAGTTAGTCTAGAATAAATAAAAATATTTGATTTAATACCTGCATTTCTCAGTTCAATTGCTTCATCCAAAGTAAAGACAGCTAAATACCTCACATTCTTTTTTTCTAGAGTTTTTGCTATTTGAATAGCCCCATGTCCATAAGCATTAGCTTTTACCGTAGCCATTATATCACAATTATCAATTCTAGATTTAATTAAATCATAATTTGATGATAACTGATTAAGGTTTATTAAAAATTTAGGACCAAAATATTTCATCAATGAGCCTCGAACCAAGATTTTCCAGATCCATAATCTATTTTTATCGGTACATCAAGTTTTAGAGGGTAGCGATGCTGTTTCTAATTACAGAAAAATCATGGGCGCAACTAACCCTGAACAAGCAGAAGAGGGAACAATAAGAAAATTGTATGCAGAGTCTATCGAAGCAAATTCAGTTCATGGAAGTGACTCTCCAGAAAATGCAGCAATTGAAATAAGCTTTTTCTTTTCAGGGGCCGAATTAGTTTAGAATCTTTATAAGCTCCGAATATACTAGATTGTTTTCTAACTTTTTATGTAAGGAGATTAAGCCTTTTTCGTTATTCGATCTAATTCTATATTTAGTTTGAGTTAAAATTTTACCCTCATCAAGGAATTTTGTAACCAAATGAATACTAAATCCTCCAAATTTTTCTCTATTAATTAGAGCTCTTTTGTGGGTCATTAAACCTTTATAGGCAGGTAAAAATGAAGGATGAAGATTTATAATTTTAAATTTAGCAATAATATTATTTGGTATGCTCTTCATGTATCCTAATGAGAATATAAAATTAGCATCGTTGAAAAAATATGTTTCAAGTTTTGATTTATTTTCATAAATATTTGTCTGTATATTATTTTTCATCAAAAAGTTTTTAATTTCATTCGAGACGGTATTATTAGATATTATAGAAATAATACTAAGCTTTTTATTA
>JALRJJ010000113.1 GCA_023255095.1 bacterium | reverse complement strand
AACGACATTGTCAAATTTATAATCGTTATGAATAATTGAAGCTTTTGATTCCTGAGGAATATTTTCGAGCAACCATTGAGCGATAAAATTAATAGATGGTAATTCGGATGTTTTACTGTGATTATAACGCCCTATCCATCCCTCAATTTGACGCTGATTATAGCCTTCAATTTTTCCAAGTGAGTCTAATTCTAAATCATAAATATTCAAATTATGGAGCTGTGCAAAATGATCAACAAATGACTGGCAAATTTTCTCCATTTTTTCCTTAGATGGCGCCTGCTTAGGATCAATATTTGGTCGAATAATGTATCCTTCTTTTTTTTCCATCAAATAAAAAGGAGAACCGATGATCGATTCATCCTTTGAAAAAAGATATGGTTTTGGAACTTTAGGAAAATGAGGATAGAGTTTTGAAAGAATTTGAAACTCTCTTTCCATATCATGACCTCCTTTTAAAGCTTTAGACCCTAAGGGAGGCTTTCGAAGGATAAAATTGTTGGTACTTGTGGAAATCAGATATGTTAAGTTAGAAAACCCGCTTTGATATTGTTTTATTTCCAAATCATTATAATCCAAATTTTGTTGCTTGAAAAATTCAACTAATTGTGCTGAGTCAATCGTTTCATCATCACGAATATTGGATGCGGAATTCAATTGGAATGGTTTGGTATTCTTCTTAAAAATCTTTGATAATAAAATTAATAATTTGAACCTTAAGGGAAGGTTAAACGAACTCATCTTACGAGTATTGTTTTAAAATTTCTCTGGCAACTCTTAGCTTATGAACTTCATCTGGACCATCATAAATTCTTGCTGCCCTTTCATGTCGGTACCATAATGCAAGTGGAGTATCATCTGTCATTCCTAAGGCTCCATGAAGTTGAATTGCACGGTCTAAAACTTTTTGAAGGACATTAGCCACGAAAAATTTTATCATCGAAATTTCGATTTTTGCTTCTTTGGCTCCCTGGTGGTCAATTTTTTTGGCAGCATCTAAAACTAAGAGTCTTGCCGCATTGATTTCCACTTTCGAATCAGCAATCCACGATTGGGTAATTTGTTGATCAGCAAGAGTTTGATTGGCATTTATTTTTCGACTGGTCGCATGTTGACACATTAAATGAAAGGCTCGTTCACTGATTCCAATCCATCGCATGCAATGATGAATTCTTCCAGGACCTAATCGTTCTTGAGCAATACTAAACCCTTGCCCTTCTTTTCCTAATAAAAAACTCGAGGGTACACGACAATGGGTGTATTTGACTTCAGCATGAGACATCCATCCATCTCCTTCATCACCCATTACAGAAATATTACGAACTATTTGAAATCCTGGAGTATTAGTAGGAACAATAAATTGACTAGCTCGTAGATAGGGATTAGAATTGCTTGGATCAGTAATGGCCATCACAATAGCAAAACTAGCACCATCTGCAGATGAGGTGAACCATTTATGACCATTGATGATATAATCATTTCCGTCTTTAATGGCTGTTGTATTCATGAGGGTTGGATTGGATCCAGGGTTGTCAGGTTCAGTCATTGAAAAACAACTGCGAATTTTCCCTTCCAGCAAAGGATTCAAAAATTGTTCAACTTGATCTGAAGTTCCATGTTCCAATAATATTTCCATATTCCCGGCATCAGGCGCTTGGCAATTAAAAATATAGAGACCAAAAAATGCTTGACCAAAAATTTCATACAATTGACCTAACTGATAAAGATTCAAGCCTAACCCTCCATTCTCCTTCGAAATTTGAGGAGTGTAAAGACCAGCTGATTTTACTTCTTGACGATACTGTTCTAAAAAATCAATGGTTTGAGAAAAATTATGTTTTTGAAGATAGGGAGCTTCATCAACTATAAGGCGATCAATAATTTTTGATACCTTACTTTTAATTTCTAAAAAATCTTTATCAGTCACGTTCATTTAAATATAGGTCTCAAATTCTTTGGGTAAATAGCTTTTATTAAAGGTTTTTAAATCCAAAGTATTATTATAATAATTAAAGTCCGTCACTGAAACATTTTTAATTCCAAAATTCAATTTCAAAATTTCTTCATCTGAACACTGAGTAGCTAAGGCATACACCGCTGTAATTGTTCCTCCTGAGGTTACAATTAAAACATTATCTCCAGAATCAGTGGCAGAGTCTAAATAGGCAATGGTTTGTTGAATTCTTGACAAAAAATCTGGGTAAGATTCAAATTTTTTTTCGGATAAATCTAGTTCATTTTTCATCCACTTTTTTGCGACTTGCTGAAATAATTTCAAAAACTCACCATCTCGATTTTCAATGGGCATTTGCTTAAAAATTGCTTGAGCAGGTAAATCAGAATTCAACATTTTAGGAATGAAATACATTGCAATCTCCATCAATTGATTTTCTGCAAATCCTTGGATTGTTTCACAAGAAGACATCTTTTCACCATACCCTTTTTCAATCCCCTGAAAAGTTTGAAAATGTCGTTGATGAGGACCTGAGAAAATTTTTTGAAAATTGTGATGATCTTTTTTGAGAGCTTGACCAAGCAATTCGGATTGTTGCCATCCTTGTTGACTTAAATTATCATAATTCGCTTCCCCAAAAGAAGCCTGTCCATGACGAACAAAAAATAAATGTTTTGATATATGATTATTCATAAAGAAGAATGACTTGCTCTGCAACGCATGCTGGCTTGGATTCACCTTCAATTTCAATGGTCACTTCCAAGATTAGTTTAGCTCCATTTTTTAAACGCTTAAACTCCTGTAAAGCAAGGGAGGCTCTGATGCGACTATTCACCACAACTGGTGCAGTAAATCGTACTTTATTCAATCCATAATTGACAGCCATTTTTACAGACTTGATAGAATAAATCTCATTCAACATACTAGGAATAAAAGATAGAACTAAAAAACCATGAGCTATAGGCTTTTTATAGGGAGAAAATTTCTTGGCCATTAATGGATTAGTATGAATCCATTGATTATCATTGGTTACCCTGCCAAATGCCCAAATACGAGACTGAGAAACTTTTTTCCATGCACTTTTTCCAAGTTCTTCACCTAGAAGTTTTTCTACTTCATTTAAATCATTAAAGATATTCATTATTCAAAATACGATTTTTTAAAAAATCAGACAATTGCAAACTTTTTGAAATAGTATCTCATCCAAATATAGGAGATTAAAGCTGCAAAAATGATTGCAATGACTTGAGCATACCAAACATATTCAATGGGTTTTTGTATTATATAAAAATAATAGGATAAAGGAGCAGTTATTAAAAGCACTCTAGTAATTGTTGTTACAAGCAATGGAACCCCTTTGCCAAGCGCTTGACAAATTCGAGAGCAAATGACGCTATAGCCAACAAAGGGATAGACAAGGACAATGATTTTTAGGTAAGTAACACCTATGGCAATCACATCCTGATTTTCGCTGAAAAGAGGTAATATTTTGCTAGCAGAAATGTAAAGAACAATGACCAATAATAGAGTTAAAATAGTCGCATGTCGTAACCCATAAGCAACAATACCTCTCAATTTTTCAAACTCTTGAGCTCCGTAAAACATGCCGACAATAGTAGTTAAGCTTATAGCGATTCCAAGGATAGGAATAAAAATCAACATATCTAATCTTGAAACAACTTGATAGGCAGCAACAGCTTCATTTGAGTAGTTAATAAGAATTCGATTCATGACTACTTGACCGAAAGAAATGATTAACATTGATAAGGAAGATGGAATCCCAATTTGAAAAATTTTTGATAAAATTGGTTTGTTGAATTGAAAATCTGGAAATCGAAAACTGAGGTAGGTGCTTTTTTTAATAAAAATATAGTAGATATAAGCAACCACCATTAAAAATTGACTCAAAACCGTTGCAATAGCAGCACCAGGGACTTTTAAATCTAGAGTAAAAATGAAAATTGGATCTAAAATTAAATTCATAATTGTTCCAAATAATCCTATGTACATCGGTATTTTAGTTTCTCCTTCTCCAGCTAAAATTGCTCGAAAAAATAAAGAAAACACCACTAAACCTATCCCATAAATCAAAATTTTTAAATAACTCAATGCAATATTAAGAATCTCTCCTTCAGCACCAAGCAAGGTCATCAGATCTTTTGCAAAAAACTCCCCGAGAATTGTTAAAAACAATGTGATGACTAAGCCGATTAAAATAGTTTGGTTAGCCACTTTGTCAGCACTTTCTTTATCTTTCTTACCAATATATTGCGCGATGGTAGCAGTAACACCGGCACCCAAGCCAACTGCCAATCCAATGATTATAAAAAATAGAGGACTAACAAACGCCACTGCTGTTATTTCATCTGCTCCAACCCATCCGATGAACATAATATCAATGACATTAAAAAGAGTTTGGACTAACATCCCCGCAACAATAGGTAAGGCCATTGTCCATAATGCTTTTGGGGGATTTTGAAGAAAGGATTCTAGACGGGAAGATTTACTTTCCATCTTCAATCAAATAAATAAAGGAATTCCCCGTACCCTCTTTTTTTCATTTCATCCAGGGGAATAAATTTTAAAGCAGCAGAGTTAATACAATAGCGTAACCCCGTTGGATTCGGACCATCGTTAAATACATGTCCAAGATGCGAGTCGCTCGTTTTGCCTTTAACTTCTTTTCTTGGCATAATCAATGTATAATCATTTTCAAAGGTTAGACTTTTTTTGTCAATCGTTTCATAAAAGGATGGCCAACCTGAACCAGAATCATATTTATGTACGGAAGCAAATAATGCCTCACCTGAAACAATATCTATATAGATGCCCTTTTCTTTGTGATTCCAAAACTCATTGTCAAATGCTGGCTCAGTTCCACAGAGCTGAGTAACATAAAATTGCATTTCTGTAAGATTTTCTTTTTGTTTAGACATATCCAATTTTGATTCTTGTGAAAAACTTATGCTTAAAAAAAGTAAAATTCCTATTAATTCTTTGCTAAAAGTCATTTATAAAGTTAAACACAGTAAAGTATTTTTTATTTGGTTTTTTTTTGATATGGTGATACTTTATGCCAAATGGGGATTTTGCGTCTAAGCATTTCCCTTGTGTATAAACAATATAGAGAGGTATAAATAATGAAACTGATTAAATCAAGTTTTCAATTTTTGTTTGTCTTTCTTACTGCTATGTCATTTGTGTTTGCACAAACTGTTAGTGGTACTGTCTCTGGTGTAGATGGTGAAACATTAGCTGGTGCAAATATAATGGTTGAAGGAACTGATATGGGTAGTTCATCAAATACTGATGGATCTTATTCTATTTCTGGTCTTAGCAACGGAAGTTATACAATCACAGCTTCATACATTGGATATGAAAGTGAAAGTATTACAGTCACTATTAGCGGTGGACAAACAGCCAGTGCAGACTTTATGCTTGATAAAGGCAATCTTCGCCTAAATCAAGTTGTTGTTTCTGCATCTTTAAAGAAAGAATTAGTTACAGAAGCTCCTGCTAGTGTGGAAGTATTCAGTGGTGAAGAATTAGAAGCTCGCCAGGGTGCTACTATTGTGGATGCTTTTGCTAATAGAGCTGGTGTTGAGACAATGAAAACTGGTATCGAGTCATCTAACATGACAGTTCGTGGTTTTAACGGAGTTTTCTCCGGTGCGATTCACGCTGTTCTTGACAATAGATGGGTTCGTGCTCCCGTTGTCAATGCTCAACTCTTACAATTCATGAATGCTGATGATTCTGATGTTGCTAGAGTCGAGCTTGTTCGTGGTCCTGCTGCTCCTATGTATGGTCCAGACACTCAACAAGGTGTTCTAAGCATATTTACTAAATCTCCTTTTGATCAAGGCAATAGAGTGTCTATGACTCTTGGAGAAAGAAATTATCAAAAAGTTTATGGTCGTATTGCTCAACAATGGATGGGTGGTCGTGCAGCTACTCGTGTAACTTTATTACACAGAACTTTTGAAGATTGGTCTTCAAACATGCCGAAAACTATTCAAGAAGCTCAAGCAGAGGGTCACCTTTACTACGAGCCTGAATATATTAGACGTGGAATGCCAATACCAACTTATCCGTATATAGATTATGCATCTTCAGAATTTGGTGATCCTGAAGGAGGAGTATTAAATAGTGCCGCACATAGTGAGCCCTTTAAACCTTCTGTTACCAGTATTGATATGAAGACTGAAATACGTCCTGACTTAAAATCAACTTTAACTATTAATTTAAGACAAGCTCAATTATCAGCAATTGAGATGACAGGTGTAGGTCGTGCTTTATCCGATGATACTACATTAAGTCAAGCTCAAATTGCTTATAATCGTCAAGATTTCTTAGGTGGTAATTTGTTTATTAATTTCTTTACAAATATTAATGAACAAAAAACAACTTACCTTTTAAATACTGGAAACATTATTTATGACGAATCTTCCAATCGTGCTCTTCAATTACAGCACAGTTTAGATTTAAGAAACGGTCAAAGTTTAGTTTGGGGATTAGACTATCTTGATAGAACTCCTGAAACCAAAGGAACTATCAATGGTAAGAATGAAGATAATGATAACTTCAACAACGTTGGTATCTATTATTCATACGAAAAGAAATTCTCAGACAGATTCAAATTTGTCAACTCTGGTAGAATCGATAATAATAACTATTTAAGAGCAATTGGTACTGATTACGTCTTTGCTCCTAAAATTGGTTTTGTATGGAACAATCCTGACGTTAGAGGAAACTTCCGTTTAACCTATGGTGAGAATATTGATCTTCCAGGTAATTTTACTAAGAACTTAGATATCGCTGCTGCTTCTAATGTGGTTTATGCTGGTTTAGGAATTAATTTTGCTCCTTTACTTGGTTTCCAACCAGATTTTTCAGTAAAAGCGATGGGATCTACAACCACTGGTTGGACTTATCAAAAAGACGCAAATGGTAATACCATGTTCCGTTCTAATTGGTCAACAGCTCTCGGTTTAGATACAAATACTTATTATTCAATGAACAACAACACGATTAATGCTGCTGCATGGGGTGTTTGGGCGCCAATCATTGGTGGAGGATTCCTCCAATCAGCTGATGGTGCTGCCTTCTTAACAGCCTATGGTAGTGCTGTAGGTCAAGCTGCTGGTGCAGGATATATGGAACAAGTGGTAACAACTGTTTATACACAAACTTACCAAGGATATATTGATGCTGGCGCTGATGCTGCAACTGCTGCTGCTGCTGCTCAAGCTGCTGCTGCTGCTGCTGCGGAAGATCCAACATATCTTGCTGCTGCTGCTGCCTTTGGTGCTGAGTATGGTGCTAATGCTGCTGCTACAGGTGCAGGAGATCTTGTGGCTATGTTAGGTGCAACTGCTCCTAGCGCTTTTGGAAATGTCACAATAGATCTTGATGGAAATATCTTGAATCCAAATACTTCTTTCCCTGATTATCCTCAAATTAAAGAGACAACATGGGCGCAGACTGAATTTGGTTACAAAGGTCTAGTTGGCGATAATATGTCATTAACTGTTGATGTTTATAACTTAAAAGTTTCCAACTATGTTACTGCTCTACAAAACATTAGTGGTTTAACTAACGTTGTAGGTGATGGTCAAACTTATGTTGCTTCAATGATGGGTTATCTATATGAAGCTGATGGAACACCAAAAAATCCAAATCTCGCTACCATGGTTGGTGCATTTGATTCTCCTTTAGCTGGAGGTAAT
>JALRJJ010000079.1 GCA_023255095.1 bacterium | reverse complement strand
TTTTTTTTCTTAAATTATTTACATAACATTTCAAGGATACAAATATGAAAAAGCTATTTTTTACTATCGTTTTTATTAATCTTCTTCATTCCCAATCTACTGTCGATATCAACAATCAAGAGGTATTAGTCATGCCGAATGAAGCTGTTGTGGAAGTGTTTGGAATGGTTTGTTCTTTTTGTGCTTATGGGTTGGAAAAAAATCTATCAAATCTAGATAAGATTAATTCTAAAAAATATACTAATGGAGTTTATGTAGATATTGATAATCAATATCTGAAAATTGCCTTTCAAACAAAATCACAGATTGATTATAAAAAAATTCACTCGTTGATCCTTGATGCAGGTTTTACCCCAAATGTCATTTATTCAATAGAAAAGAATGAATTAAGTCAACATACAATTGATAAAACAGGAAATATGAAATCAATGAAGCATATGCATAAACATGACCATGGAGATTCTCATGACCATGATAGTATGTAATATCCAAAATGTTCAATAAAAAACTTTTTTTAGCCTTTCTATTTTGTAGTTATTTATTTTCTCACCCAGTCATTTTTAAGGGAGGGAAAGTTTTCTGGATTACTCAACAACCCAACTCTTTTGATTTTCGATTTGGGAAATCTCTTTCTGCCAATTGGCTTGTAGGGGGTCGTTTTTATGAAGATAAGTCTACCAATGAATCTTTTGGTTTAATTAATAATAACTACTTATTAAAGAGATGGAATGCCCCTAATTCCCAAGCGAATCTCTATCTCTTGTCAAGCATTGGATCTGAGATTGAAACTTCTAAAACATTAGCTTCATTAGGAATACATGCGGATTGGGAAGATAGAAGATTTATGACAATGCAAATGGCTGAATATTACTCTCATTCAAGTATGTGGATGTTGGACACCCGTTTAGCAATCAGTCCTTATTTAGTTGATTATACCAAAATGTCTACTTGGTTGATTGCGCATTATAAAATTTCTATTAAAGATGGAAAACAAACTTCCGAACTATTACCAATCATTCGACTATTCAAGTCCAATTACTTAATTGAATTTGGAGCTAATAAAGATAATGATACTTTTTTATCTTTTATGCTGCATTTTTAATAACGTTTCTTAATCAATTTTAATGCTTTTCTATTGTATATTTATTCATGAAAAGAACAGCTATAGTTGCTTTAGGTGGAAATGCTCTATCCAATAAAAAGCAAGCAGGTACTATTGAAGATCAATTCGATAATACTAGAAAATCACTATCGCAGATTGCCAAGTTTTTACAGTTAGATTATAATCTTTGTCTAACGCATGGTAACGGTCCTCAAGTAGGTGATGAATTACTTAGAATGGACCTTACTAAAGAAACAGTTCCGCCGTTACCGCTTGGGGTTTGTGTTGCTGGTACCCAAGGAACGATTGGATATATGATCCAGCAAACCTTTCAGAATATTCTTTCTCAAAAAAATATTAATCGAGAAGTTGTTACATTGGTAACACAGGTGATGGTTGATGCTAATAGTCCAGCTATCAAAAATCCCACAAAGTTTGTTGGAAAAAGATATACGGATGATGAAGCAGAAATTATGTCAGATTCTATGGGGTGGATCATGAAAGAGCAAGAGCCTGGCTATTGGAGAAGAGTTGTACCTTCGCCTGATCCTGAATTTGTCATGCATGGACTGAGTATTCGAACATTAGTTCAATCGGGAAGTATCGTTATTGCAGCAGGAGGAGGTGGTATACCTGCTTTTATTTCAAAAGATGGACAGCTTGAAGGTTTAGATGCTGTCATTGATAAGGATTTAACTGCTGCGAAATTGGGAAGAGTAATCCGAGCCAACGAATACTATATTATTACTGATATTGAAAATGTCTATCTAAATTTTGGACAGCCCAATGAAAAACCGATCTATAGAATGACTGATGATGAAGCAAAACAATATCAAGCGGAAGGTCATTTTCAAACTGGAAGTATGGCTCCTAAAATTCGATCAGCAATTTATTTCCTTAAACATCATGGAGAAAAAGTGATTATTACTAATATTAATAATCTTAGCAAAGCGATTGATGGACAAGCTGGAACAGTTATTTACAAAAATGATAAAATATAATCATTGAAGAAAAATTAAGCTTTCTTCGAGATTTCCATCATTGACTGATGATTGGATATTCATTATAGAACACATCATTTCATAAAGATGAATATTTTTGATTCGTGGACCGACAAACCCTTTCTTAAAATCTGGTCCTGTTCCAATGAAAATTCCATGCATGTCAGTAGCAGTGGGGCTATATCCATGATCTCCACCACGTAAATTCCCTTTAAATTGAGAACGATCTTTAATGATAGTCCAATGATTTGATGCAATCAGAGTTAAATCTTGAATTCTTGGGTTATCCGTTAAATGGTATTCTGATGGAAAACCATAGCGTTTATAGACTTCTAATTCAGGATGAACTTGATAGAGACTTTGATAGATGGATTCTGTTTCGTTATCATCAATCACATCCAGTTGTGCAAAAGGTCCAGTTTCAATGATATTTAACTTAGTTAAATCAACATAATCATTCAAAAAAATAACCGAATCAGACGAAGTAGCTGCCATTCCATGATCTGAAACAATTATTATATTTGTTTCTTCAAGAATACCTCTTGCTTCTAAGCCATCAAGAAGTATTCCAATGTTTTCATCAGCCTCAATGATTGAATCTATCACTTCTGGTGAATCAGGACCATAACGATGACCAGCATTATCAACAATGCTCATGTAGGTTGATAAAAAAGTTGGTCGATTACTTCCTTCAAGATCAAGCCAAGAAAGAATTTTTTCCATTCGTTGAGGATTGGTGATGGATTCATCGTAGACATACCACTCAGATGGTCTAATACCCATAATTTCTGCATCTGAAGTAGGCCAAAACATCGTCATTGCTCTTAGGTCTTGTTTCTCAACTGTTACCCAAATTGGTTCACGATTTAACCATTTTCCATCTTGAGCTGCAGTACTTCCTTGACCAATGAAATAGCGTTCTTTAAAAATTGGATCATACATTTTATTTGAAATAATTCCATGATTATTAGGGTGTGATCCTGTGACGATACTTAGGTGATTCGGAAAAGTTTTGCTTAAATAAGAAGGAATGAGTCCTTCAGCGCGTACTCCATTCTCAATAATTCTGTCAAAATTAGGCGTATCAGTTTTTTCAAAATAATCCCATCGAAAGCCGTCAATAGAAATCAAAATGATTGGAGTTCTTGACTCTAAATAGCGAGACTGCACTTCAATGTTTTGATTAAGACTAATAGCGTTTTGATTACAACTAATGAAAAAGAATAGGGATGTAAGTATAATGCAGTTAAAGATTCTCATGCAAAAATTTACAACAGAAAAAAATATTTTGAAGAAAAAAAGGCTGGATTTACCAGCCTTTTTTTATTGGTACTAATTTTTATTAGCAGGTTCGAAATTTCTCCATAGACCTAAATCATCATGATATTCGGTTAATGGATGAAAGTAGCCATTATAACGACTTCTTTCTTCTTGAGAAAATGCTGCTTCTACATAAGGTGCGTTATCAACATTATCTGCATCTCCAATTGAAGCATACTCGGTAATGTAATAAACTGGAACTCTTCCACCTTCGATGGAATCTGACCATAAATGTGTTAAGACTTTTTGACTTAAGATTTTTGGATTCTTTTTAACAACTTCATTTGCAAATTTCTTGAGTAAATCTAGTCTTTCATCGGCTGATCCATTTTCAATTGATCCGAGGCTTTTAAAATAGCGAACGCTAACCACTACTACTGGTCCTGACACCAGTGTTTCTTCTCCAGTTAACGTAATTTTGCGCTTTTTCTCAAGAGCGGTCCAATTTTCAAAAATATGAACATCTTCATGATAACTTTGAAAATGTCTATTATAGTTTCTTACTGCAGTTGTTCTTTCATCCTGATTTCTCCATGCCATCTGATTAAGATTATTCACTCCCGCATAATCTGTAGCATCACCCATATTGCGAAATTCTCCTAAAAGATGAACATCTTGAACGCTTCCTGTCCAGTAATGAGTTAACATCATCGAACTTAACAAATTACGTGCCACTGGATTTCTTTTAGAGTGAAATTCAGTCACATCATTTACGCGATCTGTCCAAGTTGCTCCTTCAATTTCAGACATAGGATTCCATTTATATTTTGACCAAGTAACAACCGTATTTCCTTGATTATATTGTGCAAAAATAAATGAAAAAAGAACGGATAAGATAATTAGTCTTTTCATTTTTTCTCCTTGATTAGATTTAAGTAAATTATATAAAAAGTATAGTAAATATTTTTTAAAAAATATGATACAAAAAAAACAAAATAATTTAGCTATTTCTCAAGAATTCTGGAAAAAAGAAGGGAAGCGAATCGATTGGTTTACTGAATATTCTAAAGTAAATGAAAGCAATTTTTCTCAAGGCCATATTGAATGGTTTTCAGATGGAATTTTGAATGCGTCCTATAATTGTATAGATCGACATATTTTACAAGGAAATGGAAATCGCACTGCCCTTATTTGGCAATCCAACGATTCTTCAGTCTCAAAAAAAATTTCGTATCAAGAATTATTAGATCAAGTTTGCGCTTTTTCTAATGCGTTGAAAGAAAGCAATATTCAAAAAGGCGATAGGGTCTGTATTTACATGCAAATGATTCCAGAAGCCATTGTTGCCATGCTTGCATGTGCAAGAATTGGTGCTATTCATTCTGTAGTCTTTGGTGCTTTTTCCAGTACCGCTCTTGAGAACAGAATTAACGATTCACAGTGTAAGGCACTGATTACCCAGGATTTCGGAATCAGAGGTTTAAAACTAGATATTCCTATGAAAGATAACGCCGACAAAATATTAGACAATTGTCCTTCAATTGAAAAAGTTATTGTTGTTCATCGAAGTAATAATTCTGTTAATATGCAAAAAGGAAGAGATATTTTTTGGCACGATTTTGTCATGAATCAACCAACAAAATGCGAACCAGAAAAAATGAATGCTGAGGATCCATTATTTATTCTTTATACTTCTGGGTCTACCGGAAAACCTAAGGGCGTACTTCATACCACTGGAGGTTATTTAGTATATACTTCCTATACGCATGAAAAAGTTTTTGATTATAAACAAGGAGACGTTTACTGGTGCACCGCAGATATTGGTTGGATTACAGGACATTCCTATATTGTTTATGGCCCTTTATCCAACGGAGCAACCCAAGTGATTTTTGAAGGGGTTCCAAACTATCCAGATTTTGGACGATTTTGGCAAATCATTGAACAACATCAAGTCAATATTTTCTATACAGCTCCAACAGCTTTGAGGGCCTTAATGAAAGAAGGGAATTCATGGCCTCAAAGCTACAATCTTGATTCTTTAAAAGTATTGGGAACAGTGGGCGAGCCGATCAAATCACCAGAATGGAGATGGTATTATGAAATTATTGGTCAATCTAATTG
>JALRJJ010000117.1 GCA_023255095.1 bacterium | reverse complement strand
TAACTGTACTTAATGGCGTAAATAAACGAAGTTCTCTGCTGCTACACGTAATTGAACAATTGATCGAAGATAAAATTTTGGTATCTAAAACGACGATATCACAGCGGGTGTGCTTCGGTGAATCTAATGTTAATAAAACGTCAATTATCACTCAAAATCGTTTTGCAGAGAAAGAATATGAAAGTTTAGTAGATGAAACTATCCAACTATTGAAAAGTGTCGATTAACGATGGTTAAAAAATATCAAAAAATATCCTCTAAAGAAATATCCAAGAGAAAATTTGATGCGCTTCTTGATTCCTTGCCAAGTTTACAAGAGCCACTAACGAAGCAGCTTTCAACTTCGCATGAAAACGAGACTGTATCTGATAATTCGCGTCAAGGGATAATCACTGACAACATGGAAGAGTCTAACAAAACTGGATCCGACGATATTCAGATCGATTATCCAGAAGTTTTTCATGAATTTGAAAGTTCAGGAGATTTGAGGGAAATATTTGTTTACAAAAAAAATGAAATTTTCCTGGGAGTTCCAGTTAATTTTGTTTCAGAAATTACAAACGAATATGGAAAAATCTCACAATTGAATAACTTTTTACGATCATGTCTGGGAACAATTGATTTTCGTGGGGTATTGTTGCCTATATTTGACAGTTATGACTGCCATTTGAGGACGAATTCACTGGATGTTTTAAAAAAGTCTAAAGTGCAGACCATAGACATCGAAGCCATCATTGCGTTGAATTACAATAACGTTAAATTTGCTCTTACAATGGACACGCATGTAGGTATTTTTAAGCTCGAAAACAAAAAGAATATTGACCGTGAAAATAATGTTGACGGCCACTCAACTCTTTTAGACGATGTATTTATGCTTAATGGTGAAAATGTATTTATTATTTCCCCTCAAAAGATTGCTAACCTAGTAACATCTGAATTTAAATCACAGTTGGCGCTAACTTCGAATGAAAACAAAAAAGTAACTCGCGACCAAAGAATTGAAAAAGATACAGGTGAAAAATCTTATCTGATTGTGGGTATGCGTGATAGCAAGATTGCAATAGAGCTGTCTAACGTTTTAGAAATATTAGAAGGCATTGAGGTCACCCCGCTCTATAAAATATCAGATTTTTTACGTGGATTAATAAACTTGAGAGGGCAAGTTCTTGGCTGCGTAGATCTATCAAAATTTCTCAATCAAAATCAAACTATACTAGACGAGCGCAATAAATTTGTTGTTTTATCGTCAAATGATGTCGAATTTGCGATATGTGTTGATGAAACCTTTGGCATTTCGAAATTGAGCACGTCTGATTTTCAAGATACTTCCAGGGTATTTTCTGACTTAACACATGTTTTTTTTACTAACTTCTATCGTTCTAATGAAACGGTAATATTTATATTCCAGCCTGACGCATTTGTCACTTCTGAAGAAATACAGCAATATAGTGGCAAATAAGTTGTTGTAATGATTGTCTAGATCTGTACTCTGTGAATTGAGATAGGGGAGAAATGGACGCTATGCGCATTACCCAACCTAAATTTGGCTTAAATATCACCACAAAAATTTTGATGCTTGTGATAGGCTTAGCCCTCACTTTAGCTGGGTTCGGCGCATATTCTTCTTATAGCATTAATTTTTTAAAAATTCAGACTGAACAGTTAAATTCAGTAGAAACCGCAATTGAAGAGCATGTGAACAAAATGAATGCGGGTCTTCTTGAGTCATCTAATTTTTTATCCAAGGTATCGCTTGATAGCATACTTAGAGGTGCAGGTATTTTTAAATACGAGCTTGATAAAAGAGAACCCGTAATCAAAAAGCACAAAGAATTTTTTGATAGTGGTCTCTTAAAATCTGAGGCGTTGCGAGCTGAGGCTAAAACTAATCTGGACGAAGCTTCACAAATAATAAAAGACGCCGTCGAAAGTTATGGATATGAGACTAATTTTAAGAGCAAACTGATCGAAAAAATTGATAATTACCTGTACGCTTCGTCTTCCAATGAGCGTAAAAAGTATATTAATAAAATGAACACCGCAATAGACGCATTGGGTAAGACATACGAACAAATTATTGATGCCCAAGATAAATTGAGTTATGAAGTTTCTGCTTTCTATGATTTTCTTACTACGACGGCATTGGACACAAATGGGGACGAGTATAAAAATAAATTTAATGATTTCAGTTTAGATATTATTAACGCAAATTCGAAGGTAGCAATTTCAAACAAAAATTTACAGGAAATTATTCGATCCGGGAGCTATGTAAACCTTTTTAGAGAGGTGAGGGGTGCCCGAGATTATTCGTTTAACTTGATGCGTAGGGCACAAGCAATATCAGCGATGGTGACTGTAATTGTTGGTTTGGCCGCGACTATGTCCGCCTTGGTTTTTGGTTTTTTTATTGCTTCAGGTATTAGAAAAAAATTGTCCAATGCCTTTGCTACAATAGATTCAATTAGAAATGGAAATTTGACAAAAGATATTCAAATTTCTGGAAATGATGAGATTTCAAAATTACTAGTTTCTACGTCCGAGATGCGACATAATATTTTTGAAGTGGTGTCGGCAATGACGAAAGTCGCGGCGCAGATTTCGGAAAATGCGTCTAAGCTTAATATTACGGCAGATCAGGTCTCTGATGGAACCAGCCAACAAGCGACATCTGTTCAAGAAACATCAGCTTCGATGAATGAAATGGCTCAAAACATCGCTGAGAATGCAAAAAATGCATCAGAAACAGATGCAACTGCGAAGTTATTAGCTTCAAACTCGGAAACATGTTCGGCATCGATGAAAAAAACATCAGATGCGATGTCCAATATATTTGAAAGAATTGGGATAGTTGGTGAAATAACTCGTAAAATTGAGCTTTTGGCCTTAAATGCGTCTGTCGAAGCTGCCAGAGCTGGAGAGCATGGAAAAGGATTTGCTGTTGTGGCCTCTGAAGTGTCTAAGCTCGCAGAGTTGAGTAAAGAAGCGGCTTTAGATATCGAACGCTCTTCTACCGAAGGTAAAAAACTCGCTGACTTGACCAATCAAATGCTAAACGAGCTTCTGCCCGAAATTGAGAAAACACAGCAGTTAGTTCAAAATATTAGTGCGTCGTCTAAAGAGCAATCTATCGGAGCAGATCAAATAAATGACGCAATAAAAACGCTAGACAATGTTGTGCAGGTAAATGCAGTTGCGGCTTCTGATTTATCACAAGCCGCGAATGGGCTCTCAAAAATCGTTCCAGAGCTAACATATTTAATTAATAAATTTCAAATTGAAGAACATCCTAATCGTGCGGGCTCTTCAGAAGATTTAGAGGAAAATGCGTTTGATTTCGAACAAGAACATAAAAAAGGAAAAGATGTTATTCATTCTGAAAGAGATAATGAAAATCACGATTTTGGTAGGTATTAACTTTTACGTTTCGAGAGGCATTTATCAATATGCTAAAAGATTGTGTCGAAGCATTGGAACAGTGGCCTCCTGATGATAAGTTGGAGACAATTCAGATTGGTGCAATAGAGAAACACCTACTTAATAGCATTTCCCAAAATATAGACGAACTTGATAATTATTTTAAAAAAAGCGAATATTTGGATTATAAATATTTTGATCAGACTTATCGAATTCTTCGTTGTGTTTCTGGGTTTGGTTTGTTTATCAAAAGCCAAAAAATTACTCACCTCGGCATGCTAGGAGAGTTAATTGCGGATGCAGCGAGACTTGCTGGCGGGTACTCGCAAAATTCCAAGCAATACTTGATGAAAATTGTTATCGCAAAATTGCAGCAAGTCACGGATGAGTTTCTTAGAAAATCGGAGACCAATCAGGATCTAAGTGAGATAGTAAATGAATGTAGTTTATATCTAGCCGAACCAATAAATGCATTACTAACGCAGGATATAGTTAATGGTCAATTTTTTAACGCTGAAAGTAACAATGAAATTAATGTCAATGAGCAACGAGAAAACTTAGGCTTAGTACAAAAAAACAATTTAGATTTAATTGAAAATAGTTCGTCGGAGCAAACTACACACGAGGAACATGACGAGGTTCTATCTATTCCCATAGATAAGGTCGGATTGATAAGTGACTTTTGCGAAGAAGCTTGGGAAAACTTGCAAACTAGTGAAAATCTTTTGATAGAATTGGAAAACAACCCAACTTCAGTGGAGCTCGTCAATGAACTTTTTCGATCAATTCATACTATTAAGGGTGGATCTCGGTTAATCGAAATAAAGAAAATTGAACGATTATCGCATGAATTGGAAAACGTATTGGATGACGTACGCTCTCAAAAACGTAAACTCGATGTAGAAATAATTGATATTGCACTCAATTGTGTAAATACAATCAAGTTAATAACTGATGAGGTAGCGTATCGAGGACCTATTAAAACAAAAGTAAACCATCTGATACACCGTTTAAAATTCGGAAGTTCGTTCAATAATCCCGTGAAAGATGAAAAACAAATTATCAATGTCGATACGGCAGCACAACATTCCGTAGGCCACCAGGAGTATAATTCCAACATAGTTCAAACAAGCTCTAACAGGGCGCGCGACGAAGCTATTAAGGTGTCTTCTGATAAGTTAGATAGCGTCTTAAATACAGCAGCTGAGGTGTACATAAATAGGATTAGGCTCGATAACGATAATAAATTACTTAAAGCAACTCTCGCGCAAGCATACATCGAATTACAAAGAATAAAAGAAAACTCGGAGATATTTACCTACCATAAGCCGCCGCACCAAGGCGTATCAGTACTTAAATCACAAAAAGAATTTTTTACTCTCGAAAATACTTACTCTGATGTCACATTGGGTAATACAAATATAGATAATAGTTTGAATAGCTTGTCGTTAATTTTGGACCGTGCTCGAATTCAATCGGATGACTTGCAACAAAATATTGATGAACTACAAGTACTCAGCTCTCGGTTACAAAGCGGAGCAATGAATTTTAGAATGGTTCCAATTAATCAATTGTTTAGCCGCTTCCCAGCGCAAGTCAGAGATATTGCACGACAAATAGGTAAAAAAGTTGAGTTAAAGCTATCTGGTGGTGAAACAGAATTAGACAAAATCATTATTAATCAATTGGGCGATCCTCTAATACATATTTTACGTAACTCTATAGATCATGGCATTGAAAATAGAGAACTTCGAGAACAAACGAGCAAGTCTAATGTAGGTCGAATTAACTTACGAGCGTACTATTCCGGTTCAAATGCAGTTGTTGAAATCGAGGACGACGGCAAGGGGATAGACAGTCGCTTGATTCTAAACAAAGCAATTGAAAAAGGGCTTGTAAAAAAAGATCAGGCAAAAGATTTGGGTGAAAGAGATATACTCGACTTAATTTTTGAGCCTGGATTTTCTTCAGCAGATCAAGTCACCGAATTATCCGGGCGTGGTGTGGGTATGGATGTTGTGAAAACTGCAGTCCATCAAATGCAGGGCTCCATAACAATTGATAGTAAATTAGGAAAAGGTACGAAAATAAGTTTAAAACTGCCTTTAACACTCGCTGTTATAGGAATTTTACTAGTTTCTGAAAACGAAAAAGAGTTTGCTTTCCCAATTTTAAATATAGAAGAGGTAGTAAGAATAAACATAAAGAAGGATCTCGTTTTTCATAAAAATAGATTCACCTTTGATTTTCGAGGTCAATTAATTAAGGTAGTTTCTCTTTCAGATATTCTTGATTTTAGAAAGAGGCAGACGCTATTAGAAAATCAATTTCTTGTAATATTGAATGATGGAGAAAACAAAATAGGCGTCATTGTTGATGAAGTAAAAGGTCAACAAAACGTATTATTAAAACAAACGGGAAATTTAATCGTGAAAGCCCCGTTTGTGATGGGGTGCACAATTCTTTCCAATAGCAAATTGGTACTAATTTTAAATGTATTGGAAATTTCAAACGTAACTGAAACTAACGAAAAAAATGAAGTAGGTACAAAAGTCAAAATTAAAACAGAAATTGAGAACCAAAGGTTGTTAAAAAACATAATGGTGATCGACGACTCTCAAATGCAGAGGAAGAGAATTAGTGAATTTCTAATTTCAGGTGGATATCGAATTGATGAAGCGGAGGATGGTTTTCAAGCGCTCAAACTTTGTGAAATAAAATCAGTTGACGCATTCCTTGTCGATTTACAAATGCCGGTAATGGACGGTTTTCAATTTATTTCATCTGTTCGTAAGATTCCTAAGTATCGAAATGCAGTTTTATTTGTTATTTCTGGCGCTCAAAAAAATCGGGACGGTGTATTTGCCGCATTAAAAGAATTCGACGTAAAAAATTATTTTGAGAAGCCAGTCAATTTAGAGGAAATGATTTCAGAGCTTGATGCTCAACTAATCACCTTCAGATCACAAAATGAAAGTGGAGGCGATCTTGAAAAGTCATAATCTAAGTTCGTTAAACCTTATCATTTGTATTGAGAATGCCAACTATGCTGAATATCTCCGGATGTCTTTTGCGGAACATGACCTATCAGCTAAGTTTGTAGAAATTGAAAATTTGCCACGCGTTGTATCAGAAGAACCAAAATCTACATTGGTATTACAATCTAATACCATGGAAAATATTTTATTTGATATTGGAAAAAAGCTAAAAGGTATCTTTTTTAAGGATTTAAAAGTAATTTTTATGTCATTTGACTATCAATTAACATCAGATTCTCTGAAGAGTTTTTCTTCATTTTTGCAAGCGCCAGCTTCATTCGATCAAATTATAAGTGAGGCAAACAGACTAAGCCAATTGCGTAAAAAAGTCCTTTTGATTGATGATTCAAAGTTAGTACACAAAAATTTAGTAGGACCGCTCAGACAAAAGGGATTTGAAGTTGAACAAGCG
>JALRJJ010000075.1 GCA_023255095.1 bacterium | reverse complement strand
TAATAAAGAAAGAATCATTAATTTTGACAGTTTGACGAACGATTTTTTGAAAAAATTTATTCAAATCTTTGATAGAATCGACTTGAATAAAATCAAAGTCAGTGATAACTTGTTTTGCAAAAAATTAAAGAATGAATTTTGTAAATTATCAAGATTTAACATTCAATATATTGTAATGAGTAGTTTAAAAAAATTAAATATTAATTCTGTAGGTCCTCACACATTAAGACATTCTTTTGCAACCCATTTGCTCAATAGTGGTGTTGAATTAAATGCAATTAAAGAATTAATGGGTCATGAAAGTATTTCATCGACTCAAGTATATACCCATGTTAATATTGCTAAACTTACGGAAGAGTTAGAAAATGCTCACCCTAGAGGTAAAAAATGAATTTAGAATATCTAGGAATATCTAATAAAAATTTTATAGTCAATGCTTCCCCAAAAGCTCTAGTTAATAAAGCTATTAAAGATAATGAGGGGGTAATTGGTTTAAATGGTTCTTTAATGGTGGATACAGGTGAATTTTCTGGAAGAATACCTAATGATAAATTTATAGTGGATAATCCTGATTCTTCTGACAAAATATGGTGGGGAGAGGTTAATCAAAAAATTTCTTCTGAAAATTTTGATCATCTTTTACATAAAGTAGTATCTTCTTATAATACTCATGAAAATACTTTTCATATTTTCGATGGTTCAGCTGGAGATTCTAGTCGCTATAATTTCAGAGTTCGTTTCTTGACCAAAAAAGCTTGGCAATCTTTATTTGTTAACAATATGTTTTTAAGATATCGACTCGAGAATGAACTTCAAAATTTTGAGCCTGATTTTACTATTATCAATGCCTTTGATGTTAAAGAAAAAGACTGGAAAAAATACGGACTAAATTCTGAAAACTTCATTGTGTTTAATATTGAAAAAAAGATTGGAATCATTGGGGGTACTGAATACGCAGGGGAAATGAAAAAAGGTATTTTTTCTATGTTGCACTATTATCTTCCTCAACAAGGAGTATTCTCTATGCATTGTTCTGCAAATGTTTCTGAAAAATTTGATAATACTGTGATCTTCTTTGGATTATCAGGAACAGGGAAAACTACCCTAAGTACTAATATGAATCGCCCACTTATTGGTGATGATGAGCATGGTTGGTCTAATACTGGGGTTTACAATTTTGAAGGTGGATGCTATGCTAAAGCAATCAATTTAGATAAAGATAAAGAGCCTGAAATTTATAATGCTATTCGCTTTGGAACATTATTAGAAAACGTAGTTTATGATCCTATTACCTACAAGGTAGATTTTGATGATAATTCTAAAAGTGAAAATTCAAGAGTCTGTTACCCAATTCATTATGTTGATAATTCTCTTGCGTCACGTGGAAAAAGAAGTTTCGGTCCTCACCCAAAATCCATAATTTTTCTTACTTGCGATGCTTATGGCATTATGCCTCCTGTGTCACGCTTAACCAAAAAACAAGCGATGTATCATTTTATATCAGGGTATACTGCAAAAATGGCAGGCACTGAAACTGGAGTAAAAGAGCCAAAAGCTGCATTTTCCCCCTGTTATGGTGGACCTTTTCTTACACTTCATCCTTTAAAATATGCTGAATTATTAGAGAAAAAAATGGATGAACATAACTGTAATGTTTACATGGTAAACACTGGTTGGTCTGGATCTTCAGCATCCATTGGTAGTTCAAGAATTTCTTTGAAAGATACTAGAAAAATAATCGATTCAATTATTAATGAAAGTCTTGATTTTTCATCTCCCATAAAAGATGATTTTTTTGGGTTTGAAATTCCAAAAATCGAAGGATTTAATGAAGAATTTCTTGTTCCTCTTAAAGCATGGAAAAACGTTGATGAATATCATCAAGTTGGTTCAATGTTAACAAAGTCATTTGTGAAAAACTTTGAAAAATATAATATCACTGATCAAGAAATTCTGAATTCTGGTCCATCAGTAAAATAACTTATCAAATCACGACACGATTTTTATTGATAGACTTCATATTTATTAAATGAATTTTTAAAAAAAGGAGTAAAAATGGCAACTTTAATTTTAAGAGATACTCATAGAGCTCTTGAAAATGAAATGAAAGAACTTGAAAAGCAGAAAAGAGAGAATTCTGTTCAAATTAAAGAAGCAGCAGATCAGGGTGACTTGAAAGAGAACGCAGAATATCATGCCGCTAGAGAAAAACAAAGTCTTATTGTTTATAAAATTCAGTTGATGCAATCTTATTCACCTTTTAAAATGATTGAGAATAGTGACATTGGAACAGATCAAGTAGGTTTTGGAAATAAGGTCGGTATTTTAGAAGAAGGAAAATCTAAACCTGAAGATTACTACTTGCTTGGTCCAGTTGAATCAGAGTTGGACCTTTACCCATTTATTGTAACATACCACTCACCTTTTGGAAAAGCAATGATGGGTAAAAAAGTTGGGGAAAATTTTTCTTTAGAAATTAATGGAAATGAAATCAAGTTTACTATTGATTCAATTAGTAAAATCAACACTTAGTTATTTCCTCGCACTCAACATTAAATAAATACCAAGAAGTAAAAAGATAAAGTTAGATAGCCAGACTCCAATGAATGGCGATAAGACTCCAGCATAGGCTAAAGATTGACCTAGTTTTAATAAAATTATATAGCTAAGCACTATACCGAGGCTGATTCCGATACCCTGAGTTAAAGAGGTGTTAGATCGATATACTGAAATTGGGATTCCACAAAAAACCAAGATAAAGCATATAAACGCATAAGCAATTTTATATTCAAGATCTACTTTCCATCTTTTGGCATTGATTCCATTGGATTCTAAAAAACTAATCTGTTTTTTCAAATTTTTAAAGGTCATTTCGCTTGAAATTTCTCCAACAGAGAGAATATCATCCAATGAAAATTGCAATTGAATTAAGGAGTCACTTTCAGAAATGATTGTTGAGAATTCTAATCCTTCTTTATTAAACTTTCTTATTGAATAATTGGAAATATTCCATTTATTTTCTTCTATCCAAGAAGCATTTTTGGCATCAATTCTTTCTAAAACGACGTTCGAATTAAGATTTAATTGATTCATAGAAAAAATCTGATTTTCTTTCATATTAAAAAACTCGATACTGATTAGAAAATCTTCATTTTTAAGAAAATAAATATTTTCTATATCGCTATTTTTTTTCACTGTCTTTGAAATAGCTTGTTCTTTGATTTGCTCTTTTAGGATATTGGAAGGAATAACAATATTATTTTCTAAATAAAAAGAAAAAAGGCTAATAAAAATTCCTAATGAGAGCATTGGTGCAATCAGTCGATATAAGCTCCAACCTGAAGATTTTAAAACTAA
>JALRJJ010000136.1 GCA_023255095.1 bacterium | reverse complement strand
TCTGATAAATTATTAAATAATTATTCCCATTCCAAGTATACAATTTTTGGACACACTCACTACCCATTCATCCATACAAACAAAAATAAAATATTAATTAACCCTGGATCAGTCGGACAACCCAGAGATTATGGTGATTTGGCAAGTTTTGCTATAACCGATACATCTAATAGCACTATCGTCTTTTATAGGGCAAAATTTCCAACTAATCCTATCAAAAAAGAGGTGTTTAAAGTAGACTCTGATTTGCCTTATTTATATGAAGTGCTTGAAAGAAAATGAAGGTTTTGATAAGTGCAATTCTAGGCGATATTGGGGTATCAATTTCTCTTATCGCTCAAAAATTAGACTTGATTTCTGAAATACATGGAATAGATATCAAAACTTCTAAA
Organism: bacterium; assembly: GCA_023255095.1. Lineage (GTDB taxonomy): Bacteria > Fidelibacterota > Marinisomatia > Marinisomatales > Marinisomataceae > Marinisoma. The sequence continues at coordinate 3,598 of JALRJJ010000136.1, read as the reverse complement.
CCCTCAAATAGAGTAAATAAATTTACCATTGCTCCAAGGGCAGAAGATCAAAATTATCTAGAATTCATAAATAATTATCTAGAGAAACATAAGATAGATATTTTTATTCCAACAAGTGAACAAGAGATTCAAGTAATCTCAGGTCTTGAGGGTAAAGTTTATAGAGGAACAAAGATCTTAATTAATGACCCAGGGATTATTAATATTTGCCTTGATAAAAATGAAACTATGAAATTTCTTGATTATCATGGAGTGCCAACCCCTTCTCATGGAATTGGTGGACTTTCTGAACCTAAAAAATTTCCTGTAATTGTTAAACCTAGAAGAGGAAGAGGAAGTCAAAATGTTGAAATAATTAGCAATTCAAAACTTTTATCCAGGTATGGCTCAGAATATATATGGCAAGAACTTTTACTTCCTGATGATGAAGAGTATACATGTGCTGTTTTTGTTTCACAAACAAAAAAAATTAGAATTCTAATCTTAAAAAGAACACTTAAAAATGGCAGATCAAATTATGGTAGAGTGGTTAAGGATCCAATAATTCAATCTTATGTTCTTTCAATTACAAAAAAACTTAATCTCTCAGGCTGTATAAATATTCAACTTATAAATACAAAGAAAGGACCAATTCTTTTTGAGATCAACCCTAGGCTTTCAAGTACAGTTTTTTACAGGCATGAAATGGGATTCTCTGATCTAAAATGGTGGATTGAGGATAAATTTGGAAGTGAAGTTTCTAGTTTTCATGAGCCAAAAGCCGGAACAAGTTTTGTTCATAATGATTAATTCTGTAATAGTATTATTAAAATTTTTTTTGCAATGAAGAAAAACATAGAGTTAGAGAAATTTACTGGTGAAGATAAACAAATTAGAATCCTTTATGATTTATTAGAATCGAGAGAGTTTAATATTAGTCATAATTACCAACCATCAATTAAAGAACATAGAGAATTTTCCTTAAGAAATCCCTACAGGACCTGGTTTCTCATAAAAAATAATGGTGAATACATAGGCTCCACATATATTCAAGACAATAACTCTATTGGATTTAATATTAACGAACCATCTATCAGTATTGTTAGGTATTGTCTTGATTTTCTTCTGACTAACTTTAAACCATTAGATGTGATTAAATCGGTAAGACCTAATTACTTTTTTGTTAATGTCCCATATAGTAATATTCAGATGAGAGAAGTACTTAATTCATTATATGAAAAACCTATTCAGGTTAGTTATAAACTTTAAGGTTAATTATGAAAATTGGCAATAGAATTATAAGCACTAGTCAAAAACCATACATAATTGCCGAATTATCAGCAAATCATGGTGGTGAAATTGAAAATGCGAAAAGATCTATAGTAGCGGCAAAAAAATCTGGTGCTGATGCTATAAAAATTCAAACCTATACTCCTGATACTATGACAATAAATTGTTCTAAAAAGGACTTTGAGATTACTGAAGGTTTATGGAAAGATTACAATTTATATCAACTATATGAAGAGGCCTTTACCCCTTATGAATGGCATGAGGAGCTCTTTAAATTCGCACACTCACTTAATATAACTATCTTTTCAACTCCTTTTGACGAGTCAGCAGTTGATCTTCTTGAAAGCATTAATACACCAGCTTATAAAGTGGCATCTTTTGAATTAACTGATATTCCATTAATAAAATATATCGCAGAAAAGAAAAAACCAATGCTAATCTCCACTGGAATGGCCACTTTGGAGGAAATATCATCTGCTGTAGAGTCTATTAGGATGACTGGCAATAATGATATCCTTCTATTTCATTGTATCAGTAGTTATCCTGCATTAACATCTGATTCGAATCTCCATAACATAAAATTTCTAAAGAAAGAGTTTAATGTTGAAGTTGGACTTTCTGACCATACAATTTCAAATACTGCGTCTATAACAGCAATAGCATTAGGGGCATCGGCAATTGAAAAACACTTCAAAGTAGATGATGAGATTATAAGCGCAGACTCTAGTTTTTCCATTAATTCAAATCAGCTAGATTCTCTAGTGAAAGAAACCAATGAATCATGGTTTTCGCTGGGCTCAGAAGGATTTCATAGATCTAAATCTGAGAAAGACAATCTTAAATATAGAAGGTCAATTTATTTTATTAAAGATCTAAAAGCGGGGGACAAAATTGATAAAGGCAATATTAAAAGAATTCGACCTGGATTTGGTTTGAGTCCAAAATATTTTGATCAGGTTTTGGGAAAAAAACTAACAACCGATGTTGAAAGAGGTGACCCTGTTCTTTGGGAGCTTCTTGAGTAAACTCTTAATTTGTAAATCATAGATACGAGGTCAATATACCAACTAATTATTGATTGAACTATAACTTCTTATTGATTTATTAGATAGTTAATGCAGACAAAGGGAGTAATTATCTCTTAGAATACTGCTCGCTCTTACGTGCTTTCTTTTTACCAACTTTTTTACGTTCAACAATTCTAGCATCACGAGTAAGAAAACCAGCTTTTCTTAAATCTTTACGGTATTCTTCATCATAAGTTAGAAGAGCTCTAGCAACACCAAGACGAATGGCGCCAGCTTGACCAGTATCACCACCACCTTTGACCATGATATTGAAATCAAATTTATCTTTCATTTCAACAGTATCTAAAGGTTGGTTGATAATCATAGAAGCAGTCTCTCTACCAAAATATTCGCTCATTGGCTGTTTGTTGATAAAAAACTTACCCGAACCTTTAGTCATATAGACTCTAGCCACAGAAGTTTTTCTTTTACCAGTTGCGTAGTATGTTTCAGTCTTTGCCATAATTAAATTTCTAATGGTTGAGGTTGTTGAGCAGTGTGTGTGTGATTTGGTCCAGTGAAGACTTTCATTTTTTTGAACATTTGACGTCCAAGTGGTCCTTTAGGCAACATGCCTTTCACTGCATTTTGAATAATTGCTTCAGGCTTTTTGTTTTGCAAGTCCTTAAAAGACACTGACTTAAGATTACCAACATAACCCGTATGATGATGGTACATCTTGTCTTCAAATTTATTGCCTGTAACGCGAATCTTTTCAGCATTAACGATAACAATATAATCACCCGCATCAGCATGAGGAGTGAATTCAGGTTTGTGTTTGCCACGAAGACGAGAAGCAACCTCAGTAGCAAGTCTACCTAGAGTTTTGCCATCGGCATCGACTAAAAACCAGTCTCTTTTTACATTGTTTGCGTTAGCACTAAAAGTTTTCATAAACCTTAACTTATTCTTTTCAAGCGAAACCGAGTATTATAGACATTTTTTAATAACTTTTTGCAAATTATTTCTTAAAAATTTTTAGCTAATATCATCCCCAAAAAAATATGATTAATACTCATGCTCATTTAGATTTTGATGAAGTTAAAAATTTTGATTTTTCTACAGAAGAAACAATAGTCCCCTCAATAGGAAAAGAGAATTGGAGCAAGGTGGCTCTTTTTGATTTTTTTGCCTTGGGCATTCATCCATGGTATGTTGACCAGCACTCTGATCTTGATCTTGATTTATTAGAAATTCAAATAAAAAAAAACAAACCAATTGCGGTTGGTGAATGCGGTCTTGATTTCTCCCCCAATCATAAA
>JALRJJ010000111.1 GCA_023255095.1 bacterium | reverse complement strand
ATTTTTAGTGCTTATTCCTCTAAGTTTACTTCCCCGATTGCTAAAGGAGGTCGGTTTGAAAATCTAACAACTAACTTTGGAAAAAAAAGACCAGCTGTTGGGTTTACTTTTGATTTAAGAAGTCTTTTATTTGTTGGATAGTTTATGAAAAAGAATTTAGTAGTTATTGGTACCCAATGGGGTGATGAGGGAAAAGGAAAAATTGTTGATTGGTTAACTGATCATGCTTCAGCTGTTGTTCGTTTTCAAGGGGGACATAATGCAGGACACACCCTTGTAATAGAGACCAATGGTGTTCAAAAAGAATATAAGCTGAATCTAATTCCATCTGGGATCGTCCGTGAGGGTGTTGAGTGTTTAATTGGAAATGGCGTCGTCTTAGATATTAACCACCTGATTTCAGAGATTCAAACATTAGAAAACGACAACCTAGATGTTCGTAATCGTCTATTCATCAGCCCAGGCTGCCCATTGATCTTAAAATCACATGTATTGATTGATCAAGCGAGGGAAGAGGCACGATCTACTGAGAAAAAAATAGGCACAACTGGAAAAGGAATTGGCCCAGCCTATGAGGACAAGGTGGCTAGAAGATCCATTAGAGTTTATGACCTATTTAATCCTAAAGCTTTAAAAGAAAAGTTAACCGATTTGTTGTCTCACCATAATTTTATTTTAGAACAACAATTAAATGCCTCACCGGTGAATGTTGATGAAATCTATAATAATCTAGTTGAGTGCGCCGAGGTGATTAAACCTCTTGTGACGGATATTTCTAAAAAGATTTATGATCTTAATCAAGCTGGTGCAAATGTTTTATTTGAAGGTGCCCAGGGCGCTTTATTAGATATTGATCATGGGACCTATCCCTTTGTTACATCTTCTAATTGTGTCGCTGGACAAGCATCTGCTGGTTCTGGTATTGGTCCTAATCAGCTGGATTATATACTTGGTATTACCAAGGCTTACACAACACGAGTTGGTGGCGGCCCTTTCCCGAGTGAGTTAGATATTGATGAGCCTGGAACGCCTGGTTATCAAATGTCAGACATTGGTAAAGAATATGGCACAGTGACCAAAAGAAAGAGACGCTGTGGGTGGTTTGATGCAGTGGCTTTGAAAAGATCGGCAATGGTCAATGGTTTATCCGGATTATGCATAACAAAATTGGATGTTCTTGATGGGTTGGATGAAATAAAGATTTGTACACACTACGAACTTGATGGAAAAGCTGTAGATATTCCACCACTTGGAGCGGAAGATGTGTCACGCTGCAAGCCTCAATTCATTACCATGGATGGATGGAATGGAACTACCTTTAGGGTAAAAAAATGGGAGGAGCTACCAACAGAGGCTCAGAATTACCTACAAAAAATTGAAGAGGTGACAGGAATTCCTATTCATATTGTATCTACAGGTCCTGAAAGAGATGAGACGATTCTCATAGAACACCCGTTTGAGATAAATTAATGTCAGATAAAAGCGAAAACCATTTTGGTATTCATGCTAAATGGATTTATACCGCAAATTCCAAACAAGAACTCCTTGAAGACCATATTCTTCTCATTAAGGATGGTTTTATAGAAGAAATTGTTCCATTTAAGAGCTTTAGTAATGATGAAGATCTGAATATATTGAATCTGGGTGAATCACTTATAACCCCAGGATTAATTAATGCGCATACACATTCAGCAATGACCTTTTTAAAAGGGATATCTGATGATCAAAGACTAAATGATTGGTTAGAAAAATCGATCTGGCCAAGTGAGGCAAAGTTGCTAAGCCATGATCTTGTTTTCGATGCGTCCCAGTTGGCGTGCTTAGAAATGCTGAGTTCAGGCATTACCACATTTAATGACATGTATTTTTTCCCTGATGCAACTGCAAAAGCAGCAACAGTGGTCGGGATGAGGGCAAATATAGGCTTAGTCTTTATTGAATTTAAGAGTGGGTACGCGAATGATTTTACCGATTATCTAGACAAAGGTTTGAAATTTAGGGATGACTTTAGGAGTGAGGAGAATATAACAACTTCATTGGCCCCACACGCACCCTACACCGTATCCAATGATTCATTTTTAAAAATTAGAACTTATGCTGACCAGTTAGGAATGAATATTCACTGTCATATGCATGAAACCGAGTGGGAAATAAAAAACAGCATAGAACAACACAATGTTCGTCCACTGACTCGTTTGGACTCACTAGGCTTATTAGGCCCTGATTTTATTGCTGTTCATTGCGTTCATCTCGACTCATCTGATTTAGAAATAATTAAAAAAAATCAAATCAATATTGTGTCATGCCCTGTATCTAATTTGAAATTGGCAAGCGGAATGCCAAAAATTAACACCATGCTCAATAGCGCCCAGAATGTATCAATTGGGACTGACGGATCGGCAAGCAATAACAAACTAAGCTTATTCGATGATTTAAAACTTTCAGCATTGCTGCAGCGCACTGAAATAGACGTAAAAGAATTTTTAAACTCAAAAAATTTATTCGATATGGTGACAATTAATGCTGCAAATACCCTTAATATGCAGGATCAAATTGGTTCTATTGAAAAACAAAAAAAAGCCGATCTAGTATCTTTTAATTTATCAGATATTCATCTGCAACCAATATATGACCCTCTCTCGACATTAATATATTCTGGGGGGAGAGATAATGTGCAACATGTATGGGTTAATGGTAATTTAAAGTATTCAAATAAAGAATTTATTAATGATGTTGATGTCGAAAAAAGTATAAACAAGATTAAATTATGGAAAAACAAAATATCAACGTAGATCTCAATGAGGTAGAGAAATTTAATAAAATTGCTCACAAATGGTGGGATCCATCATCAGAATTTAAACCACTTCATGACATCAACCCATTAAGGGTCAATTACATTAATGATTTATTCCCGTTGAATGAAAAAAATATTTTAGATGTGGGCTGTGGCGGTGGTATTTTAGCTGAGTCAATGGCAAGGCTTGGTGGGAATGTGACCGGTATTGATCAAAGCGAAATTGCCATCAAAATTGCTAAGCTTCATGCAAAAGAAAATAATTTAAGTATTGATTATAAATTATTGAATATAGAAGACTTTTTAAAAAAAGATTCAAACAAATTTGACGTTATTACATGTCTTGAAATGATCGAGCATGTAC
>JALRJJ010000041.1 GCA_023255095.1 bacterium | reverse complement strand
TGTCACGAGCGTTTCACCACCTTCGAAGCGGCAGAGCTTTTGATGCCGCGTCTCATCAAAAATGACGGAATGCGCCAGCCCTTCGATGAAGAGAAGCTGCGCTCTGGTGTATTGCGCGCTCTAGAAAAACGTCCAGTCAGCATGGAAGAGATTGAAGCTTGTGTGAACAGGGTCAAGCAGCGTTTGCGTGCGCCGGGCGAGCGTGAACTACCTTCGAAAATGGTTGGCGAAGCGGTGATGGCAGAGCTACGTGCTCTGGATCAGGTAGCCTATGTTCGCTTTGCATCGGTCTACCGCGACTTCCAAGATATTAATGAATTAAAAATTATTAGAAGGTTTAGTAATATTTTTATGTATTTCATTTTAATGGTAAATTTGAAGTGAATAATAAAGCCGTAAACTAAAATCTCAAAGGGAAAAAGAATTTTATTCGTCAATTACATGATCAATGAGCAATAATTCTTTAGAAAATTGTTTAACATTAATCCTTAACGCAAGTTATTTGCCACTAGGGATTTGCTCTTCAAAAAGAGCAATATGTCTTTGTTTTTTAGAAAAAGTGTCTGTTATATCAGAATATTCCACACTAATACACTCCCCGTCAATTAATATGAAAATTCCTAGTATTGTTCGGTTAAATAAATATGTGAAATTTCATTCAAAAGATATGGTTTTAAACAGAAAGAATTTATTTTTAAGAGATAATTCCAGTTGCCAATATTGTGGATGTTCAAAATCTTCTCTCACCATTGATCATATTGTTCCAAAAGGTAAAGGTGGAGAAGATAGTTGGACAAATCTTGTGGTAGCATGTTCTTCATGTAATATCAAGAAAGGCAATCGAACTCCTAAAGAGGCGAACATGCCTTTAAGGAAAGATATCAAAAAACCTAATAGTCTTCTCTATTATAATCAATTTGTGAATTCAAATAATAGTGACTGGAAACAGTTTTTATTTTAATATAAGTTTATATCTAAAATGAATATAAAAAATAAAAGAGTATTAAGCGGTATTCAACCATCAGGATTATTACATCTTGGAAACTATTTTGGAATGATAGAAAAAATGAAAGAATTTCAAGATAGTTCTGAATTGTTTTGTTTCGTTGCAAATTATCATTCTTTAACCACGGTTAATAATAAATCCAATTTAAGAGATTTTACTAATGACTTATTTATCAATCTTATTTCATTGGGAATTGATCCCAATAAATCTACCGTTTGGATTCAATCGGATGTTCCCGAAGTAACTGAGCTTAGTTGGATTTTATCAAATTTTTCTAGTGTAGGACTAATGCAAAGGTCTACAGCCTATAAAGATAAAATCTCAAAAGGATTTAGGCCAATGATGGGTTTATTTTCCTACCCTATTTTGATGGCTGCAGATATTTTGAGTTTTAATGCTGATATTGTTCCCGTTGGAGAAGATCAAAAGCAACATATTGAAATGACAAGAGATATAGCATTGAAATTCAATAATTCTTTTGGAGAAGTTTTTAATTTACCAGAACCATTAATAGATGAGGAAAAAAGTTTAGTCCCAGGCACAGACCATCAGAAAATGAGTAAATCTTACAATAATATAATTTCAATTTTTGATAAAGAAGAAATTATTAAAGAACAAGTTTACAGTATAGTAACTGATTCAGCAGGTTTAAATGAGAAAAAAAATATTAATTCTCCATTATTCAAAATCTATTCTCTCTTTTTGAATGTCGAAGAAATTAAAGAACTAAAGAATAGATACGAGACTCCTGGTCTAAAATATATGGAAATCAAGCAAGAGTTATATGAAAGGATTTTGGAATATTTTTCTGAATTCAGAAATTTAAAATCTGAGCTAAGTTCTAAGCCTGATGATATAGAAGATTTGAAAAAAATAGGAAAGAACAAAGCTCAAAAAATAGCTCTCGAAGTTCTTGAAAAAGTTAAATCCGCAACTGGATTAATTTAAGTGTTCAAAGTCCAATTACAGAATTTCGAAGGTCCAATAGATTTACTCCTTTATTTTATTAAAAGAGACAAGATTGATATATATGACATTCCTATAACTAAAATTACTGATGAATATTTGCAGGTTATACAAGAAGCCAAAAATTTGGACATTTCTATAGCCGGAGAATTTTTATTCATGGCTTCTCTTTTGTTAAGAATCAAAACCCAAATGCTATTACCTATAAGGAAAATGGATGAGATCGATATAGAAGACCCTCGATTTTCTTTAGTTGAACAAATAGTTCAATATAAGAATTTTAAAAATATAGCCAGAGATTTGGAGGTGATTCATTTGAAAAATCGAAATATATTTCAGAGAATTTCAACAGGCAATGAAATGATTCGCACTAAATCTACTGATGACTATCTTCAAGGAATATCTTTGTATGATTTATCAAAAATATTTCATTCATTAATTAAAACATTACCTCAAAAAGATATTTTAAAAATTTCTAGAGAAACAGTTTCGATTGATGATCAAAAGAACGTAATTCGTTCATTTTTTAAAAAGAAAAAGATAGTTTCCCTTAAATCCCTGATTAAAACCTTAAAATCAAAATTAGAAATAGTCGTTACATTTTTAGCAATACTAGATATGTTAAGGGATGGAGTAATTTTTTGTGATCAGAAAAAAAATTTTGATGATATAGAAATGAGATTAATTTAAATGAACAGTAAAAATCTTAATATTGTCGAATCCCTTATCTTTTTATCCAGCGAACCTTTTAAACAAGAAGATTTGAACATTGTTTATGAGGAGCATGCTGAAGTGCCAAATTTAGAGAAAATTGTTACAATGCTTAATAAGCGTTACACTGATTTTTCATACCAAATTGAAGCTGTATCTGGTGGTTATCTGTTTGTAACGAAAGAAGAATATGAGCCATTTATCTCAAAAATATATCCATCGAAAAAGTTAACACTATCTAAAGCTAGCCTTGAAGTCTTGGCAATTATTGCTTATAAACAACCAATTTCTAGACAGGAAATCGAAGAAATTAGAGGTGTTGATTGCAAAGGATTGATTAAAAATTTACTATTAAAAAATTTAATTAAAATTCAAGGCAGAGATGATTCTGTTGGAAAATCGTTACTTTATCATACTTCGGAAGGATATTTGAATCATTTTGGGTTAAAAGATATTTCTGAAATGCCCAAAATGAGTGAAATTAACGACCTTGAAAATGAAAAATGAAACTCCATAAATTTTTAAGCCTTTCAGGTGTCATCTCCAGAAGAAAATCTATAGACGCCATTAAAAATGCTTTAGTCACTGTTAATGATTATTTGGTTTTAAATCCATTTGAAGAAATAGATCACAATAATTCTATTATAAGACTAGATAACAGAATTATTAAAATTCCAAGTACCTTTGAAACAATTATACTTCATAAACCCAAAGGATATATTTGCTCAAAAGCCGATGAATTAAATCGTAAGACTATTTATAATTTAATTCCTAAGTCAAAAACAAAATTAGATTATGTTGGAAGACTCGACAAAGATACTGTTGGTTTAATAATTCTTACATCAGATGGACAATTGAATAATTTTCTGACCCATCCAAGCAATAAAATAGAAAAGGAATATGAGGTAATTACAAATGAATTTATTCCTGAAAAAATTGTTCAAAGAATTAAAAAAGGAATTTTTATTGGAAGTGGTGAAAGGGGTAGAGCAAGAATCATTTCTCAAAAAAAAAGTAATAATTTTATTATTGTAAACCTTGTTTTGACAGAGGGTAAAAAAAATGAAATTAGAAGAATTTTTAAGTTTACTGACTTAAAATTGATTTCATTAAAAAGAGTAAGAATTCAAAATTTACATCTTGGAAATTTGAAAGAAGGTCAATGGAAAATTTTGAAAAGTTCTGATATCAAAAATCTTCTAAAAGCTTAGTTTTATACTAAGGTTATTAATCTTGTCATTATCTAAAAGAAAAATTAACTTCTCGAGCATTTATGGTAGTAGCAATTGATGGACCAGCCGGTGTAGGTAAAACTACTACTGCTAAATTATTAGCAGATAAGCTTGGTTTTATGTATTTGGATACTGGAGCTATGTATCGCTCCATGACCTATTTTTTTTTGCAAAAAAATGTTGATTTAAATGATATAAAAGATATTCAGGAAAATATTATTCTATTTGAGAATATTGTTGAATTTAAAATTCAAAACCCAATGATAATCTTTCTATCTGGAAAAGACATTTCGCAAGAAATAAGAAGAGTAGCTGTGACCAATTACGTCAGTCAAGTGAGTGCAATTGACGATGTAAGAAAAAGCATGGTCAAAATCCAAAGATCTGTTGCTTCAAAAGGTAATGTTGTTGTTGAAGGTAGAGATATTGGAACAGTGGTATTTCCTGATGCAGAATTTAAATTTTTTTTAACCGCAGAATATGAGGTTCGAGCTCTTAGAAGGTTAAAAGAATTTAATAAAATGAATGAGAATATTAACGTTAACCAAATAAAAGAAGATTTATTGGCTAGGGATAATTACGATTCTAATCGTAAAATATCTCCTCTTAAAAAAGCTGAAGATGCTTTTGAAATAGATACAACTAATTGTACTATTGATGAACAAGTCAGTATAATTTTCAAAGAAATAGAGAAAAAAAATGAATGATAAACTAGAAAACAAAAACGAATCAACAGATTTAAATGTTATTGAAAATAATAATGAGGTTAAGACCTCAAGCGTTCTATCTAAAATTAAAAATTATTTAAGCAAGGATTTATTTAGTGGAGTGAAAATCATTGATAATAATGATGAACAAGTTGTTGAAGAAAAAGCTACAAATTTAGAGGAATACCGAAGCACCTTTAGCGATATTACTGAAAATCAAATAATTAATGCTCGCGTAATCGGTATAAGCGATTCTGATGTTATGGTTGATATTGGATTCAAATCTGAAGGTTTGATTACAAGATCAGAATTTGAAAATCAAGATCTACCTGTTATTGGTTCAGATATTGAAGTTTTTCTTGAAAAATTCGAAGATAATGAAGGAAATATTAGCTTATCTAAATATAAAGCTGATTTTATTAAAAGATGGGAAGAGTTAATTCAAATAGCTAAAGATGAAATCACTATAAAAGGTAAGATTTTAAAAAGAGTAAAAGGGGGATTAGTTGTTGACCTTGGTGTTATTCAGGCTTTTCTACCTGGATCTCAAGCTGATGTTCAGCCAATTAAAAACTTTGATGATTTAATTGGTAAAGAATTAGACTTTTTGATTGTTAAAGTTGATGAAGTCAGAAAAAACTTAGTTGTTTCTAGAAAAGCAATTCTTGAAGAATCTTTAAATGAAAGAAGACAAGAATTAATGCAAAATATTGAGATTGGTACAAAATTAGAAGGTGTAGTAAAAAACATAACAGATTTTGGTGCATTTATTGATCTTGGTGGAGTCGATGGTTTAGTTCATATTACTGACTTTTCTTGGGGTAGAATAAATCATCCTTCTGAAATAGTTTCAATTGGTGATAAAATAAATGTTCAAGTAGTTGATTATGATCAAAAAACCTCCAGAATTTCATTAGGAATCAAGCAATTAATTGATAATCCATGGCAATCTATTCCTGAAAAATATAAAGTAAATGATACTGTGGATGGAAAAATTGTCAGCGTTATGAATTATGGCATTTTTGTTGAACTTGAAAAAGGCATTGAAGGCTTAATTCATATTTCTGAAGTTTCTTGGGTAAAAAATATTCAAAATCTCCAAGATTCTTATAAAGTTGGAGACAAGATTCAAGCTAAAGTACTTTCAGTAGAACCAGATGACCAAAAGATAAGCTTGGGAATTAAACAACTTTCCACAGATCCTTGGTTAGATATTGATGGCAAATTTCAGGTTGGAGATAAAGGCAAAGGTATCGTTAGTAAAATAACAAAATTTGGTGCTTTTATTGAACTTGACGATAAATTTGAAGGCTTTGTTAGAATTGTTGATTTAGATTGGAAAGTAAATCCTGCTCATCCAAGAGAATTAATTAATGAAGGAGAAACAGTAGAATTTATTATTTCAGATATCTCATTAAAAGAAAGAAAGATACTTCTTAGTATTAAAGATTTAAATGAGAATCCTTGGGTTGAAATTTCTAAAAATTTTCAGGTCGGCAGTACTATAGCTGCAAAGTTTGAAAGTTTGGAGGATAATCTAGTTAAGTTTAAATTAGAGGGAGATATTCAAGGAATAGTGCCTATGAACAAAGTTTCAAAAGATGTCAAAAAAAATATTCTTCCTGAACTTAAGTCTGGATCTGAAATACAATTAACTATTGAAGAAGTTAATGAAAAAGGGAAAAATATTGCTTTGATGTTTGATAACATCAAAAATGATTAATTCATCATCAATTAAACGATTCGGTACAGCTTTTTTAATTGCATTTGTTTTTTGGTTTTTTATCAAAAGCGAAGATAGTTATAATGTCAATATTAGAATTCCATTAGAAGCAAGAAATCTTCAAGAACAAAAAACATATAAAGAAGAGGTTCCTGAAAGTATTATTGTTAATCTAAAAGGATCAGGTAGATCTTTTATTTGGCTCAGTTTATTTAGAAACTTTTATGATGATTTTAAGGCTGTCATTGATTTAAGTAGCATTTCAGATGAATATAATTTTGAGCTTAATTCATACTATAAGGAAAATCCCGAAAAAATTGTTCTCCCTCAATCTCTTTCTCTGGAATTTATCGAAGTTATTTCTCCAAGACAGATTGAAATTAACTTGGATAGATATTTAGTGAAAAAAGTTCCAATTAAATCCAATATCTTTCCAAGAATTATTCCTGGAAACATTATTGTTGGAGAAATTGAGTTTTCTCCTGATAGTGTTAGTTTAGGAGGACCTGAAGAAGTTGTAAACTTAATTTCTAATATTGAAACTTTCAGAGATTCTCTAGATAACCTAGATCGAGAATTTTTTGGAGAAATTCAATTATCTTCTCCTGACAAATTAGTAGAATTTTCTCCAAAAAGAGTTAATTATAAACTTGATATTCAGCCTATAAGTGAAACGATTGTTTCTGGTATATCTGTCCAATTAATAAATAAGCCGACCGATGTTAACGTTTTTGTTAATCCGTCAACTGTTTCATTAACGATCGTTGGTGGTTTAAAGCAGATTACAAAAATTCTTCCCAATGAAATTCAAGTAATCATAGATTTCGAAAAGGACTGGAAAGCAGATAAGCAATTTTATGCCCCTGAGATTCGTATTCCAAAATCATTAATTGATTGGAAAAATTTATCTCCCAATAATTTAGAGATTTTAGTAATCAAAGAAATAAATTGATTGTATTAGGAATAGAGACATCTTGTGATGAGACTGGAGTAGCGATATGCCAAAATTCTCAAGTCATCGAAAGTCATACTAAAACTCAGCTAATTCATAATCAATATGGGGGTGTAGTTCCTGAACTTGCTTCAAGAGAACACGAAAAATATCTATCTGAAATAACTGATTTAGTTCTTTCTAAATCAAACTTGGAATTAAGTAATATTGACGCAATTGCTGTGACAAACGGACCGGGATTGATGGGCTCATTGTTATCGGGAGTTTCTTTTGCAAAAGGTTTAGCGCAAGGGCTTGGAATACCTATTATACCAGTAAATCATCTAGAAGCTCACTTAAATTCTATATTTATCGAGCATCCATCTTTAGAAATACCACATATTAATTTTTTAATTTCTGGTGGACATACACAACTTTGGCTAGTAAATAATCTTTTTGATTATAAGCTAATTGGTCAAACATTAGACGATGCATGTGGTGAGGCTTTTGACAAAGGCGCTAAGTTATTAGGATTGCCCTACCCAGGTGGGCCAGAAATAGATAAGATTTCTAAAAAAGGAAATCCTTCTAAGATTAATTTTCCTAGACCAATGCTTCAATCGGATAATTTTGATTTGAGTTTTAGTGGTTTGAAAACTTCACTTTTAAATTATGTTAGACAGAATGACAATTATGATTTGAATGATGTATGCTCAAGTTATCAGGAAGCAATTATTGATACGTTAATCGCTAAGTTTGATAAAGCATTAAATTATTATGAAATAAATACTGGAGTCTTATGTGGAGGTGTTGCTGCAAATTCACGCTTGAGGCAAAAGTTAGAATCTTTAACAAAAAATTTTTATTTTCCTGCAATGAAATATTGCACTGATAATGCAGATATGATAGCCTTTTTGGGTGAGTTAAAATATAAAAATTCAAAACAAAGAAAAAACAACTATGATGTAAATGTTTTTTCTAAAATGTAGCATTATTAATGATTCTTCGTTTAAAAAGTCTACTATTTTTGATATTTTTCATTAGTTGTAACATTTATGATCCTAGTTCAAAAAATGATAATATTTCTAAAAAATCAGTTCCAATTGAAGAGTTATTACAAAGTCAAACCGACTTACAAAATGAATTTAACTTAAAAATAGATAATGTTATTATTTACCCCAATTCAACTGGTGAAGGATTTTTTTTAGATATCAGTTATAAGAACTATAATCTAAATGATATTTCAATGCTATCTGTATTATCAGATAATCAATTAGTATTAAATGAACCAATAATTTTGGAGAGTAAAAAAGTTGATTATTTTAAAAGATATCTTATTGAAAAAGAATTTATTCCAGAAAAAAATATTCAAATTATTTTTTCTAGTATAAATAAGGAAAATAATATAAATGATAATAGGATTCTTGTAGAAAGAAATTTAAAAATTGATACAGAAAAAATAGCTCTAATTAGTGGACAAATTAGTTTTTTAACAAAAGCTATTAAACAAGAGATTAATAAATCGATAGATCACTATTTTGTGATGCCTTATGAAGATTTCATTAACCTAGACAACTTTTGGACAACGAAGTATGATTTAGTTATTTTAGATTATTTTCCTTTGAAAGAAATACCTAAAAAATGGTTTGAAATCTTTCTTAAAAAATTAATTGAAGACAAATCTTCTCTAATTTTGGTATCAAACAATAATCAAGAAAATTATTTTCGCAAATTATTACCCTTGTTTGGTATCAAAGAAAGTGAATTAATTTTAAAAAACTTTAAACTATACGAGAATCAAGATTTTCGCTCAGCTTTTTTTTACAATCAATTTCCTTCAAAATTGTTTGATTATGATAATGGCAACATTAATAAAGCAATAGACTGGACATTAAAAAAAGATAAATTAGTTTTTAGCTTTTATTCATCTAAATCTGATTACGTTGAAAATGATGATTTAATTTTATATGGGTATTCCAATATCCAAAATAATGATAAGAAAGTTTTTAGGGCAATTATTAGTAACGATGAAAAACAAGTGTATTTCGAATCTCAAATGTTTCTAAATCCTATTAATAATTATTATTTTGCAAAATTTAGTAGCTTAAAAACAGGATTATATTCAATTTCTATTGTCGATAATGAAAATAATATTTTTTCAGAAAAAAAATTAACTGTAACAGAAAATAATCAATGATAGATATCAAAAAAAT
>JALRJJ010000037.1 GCA_023255095.1 bacterium | reverse complement strand
TCTTTTTCAGAAGCTAAAGCAATTTTCCTGGGACCATAAACGGCTATAGAACTAGGGAAGAAGAATTTAATAAATTTGTTGTTTTTTGCTCCGAATTCGTATGCTAAATCTATAATCGAAATAGTGCTATCAACGTTAATTTTTTGAGCTAGTTCAGGATTTTTTTTCGTTGACTGACTTAAAAGTGCAACGAAATGGTAAATTTCATCAATATTATATTTTTCGAAAATAGATTGTAAAAGTTCAATATTTGTTATTGAATCTTGAATAAATTCGACATTTTGAAAGCAGTTGCTTTGAGTTTTTTCTAATAAATCGAGTGCGATGATTTGACTATTAGGATTTTTTTCAACTAGCTCTCTAAGCATTTGAGAACCTATTTCCCCTCTAAAGCCAGTAATGAGCATGGTTTTCATATAAAAATTTAAGATTAGTAAAAGAATAGTTAAAAACTTTGTATTAACAAATTATAAAAATTAAATTTTTTCTTCAAATGGGCAAAATTATTTCGGTTATTAATCAAAAGGGTGGTGTCGGCAAAACAACCACCGCAATTAACTTGGCAACTAGTTTAGCAATTCTTGAAAAGAAAACATTGTTAATTGATTTTGACCCCCAAGCTAACGCCACAAGTGGATTGAGTAATTTTGGTTTTCATAATGATTGTTCTATTTATGATGTATTATCGAAAAAAATTTCAATAGATAATGCTATTAGTAAGACAGATCTTGATTTTTTGAATTTTATTAAATCTGAAAGAAATTTGGTTGGATCTGAGATTGAATTAGTGAATATTAAAAACAGGCAAAACCAATTATTAGATGCCATCAAGAAGATCAGTAATAAATATGAGTATATTATAATTGATTGCCCACCATCATTGGGCTTACTTACGCTTAACGCTTTAGTTGCATCTAATAATGTTATCATCCCATTACAAAGTGAATTTTTTGCGCTTGAAGGTCTTAATAGTCTCAATGATACAATAAAAATTGTCCAGGATAACTTTAATCCAAAGCTTAAAATTATGGGTATCCTCATTACAATGCATTCGAAGAGATTAAAACTTGCAAAAAAGGTTGACAATTTGTTAAAAACACATTTTAAAGATAAATTGTTCAAAACAAGAATTAACAGAAATGTTAAACTTGCTGAAGCACCAGATAACGGGCGTCCTGTTATTATGTATGATGTAGACTGTATTGGTGCAAGAGATTATATGAACCTAGCATTGGAAATAAATGAAAAATAATAAATCAAAATTGGGAAGTGGACTCGATGCTTTATTCACTTCAAATCAAAATGATTCAACACAAGATCAAAATAATATATTAATTAGCAGAATAATTCCTAATCCCAATCAGCCAAGAAAGGTTTTTGATAAGAAGTCTCTGAATGAGCTAGCTAATTCAATTGCTGAAAAAGGGCTAATTTCTCCAATTACTGTAAAACCTGAAGGTTCAAAATTTATTGTTATTGCTGGAGAAAGAAGATTGCGCGCCCATCAATTATTGGGCAAAAAGAGAATACTATGTTATGTAATCGAAGAAGAAAAAAGCAATGAAGATGTCATGTTTATGGCATTAATTGAAAATATTCAAAGAGATGATTTAAATGCTATTGAAGAAGCAAAAGCCTATAAATATTTACAAGAAAATTTTTCATTAAATATTACAGATATTGCTAAGACAGTTGGAAAGTCTCGTCCTGCCGTTTCAAATTCTTTAAGACTATTAAATTTGCCTGATCCGATTCAAGAAAGCATTTTAGAAGGGAATCTTAGCGCTGGTCAAGCTAGAGCAATTTTACAAAAGAAGACTTCACAGGGGATGATTCAAATATGGCAAAAAATTTTAAAAGAAAATTTGTCCGTTCGAAAAGTAGAAAAAGCTGTATCCAATCCTAAAAAGCAGAATAAAATTATTAATAGTCTTGAATCAGAGTTATCTCAGAAAATTGGAACGAAGGTTGAGATAAGTTCTAATAGATCCAGCAAAGGGAGTGTAAAAATTCATTTTGACAAAATGACTTTTGATCGAGTTGTTGAGAAATTAAAATCTATTAAAAGCGATTAAAATATATGAGTAAAAAATATAAACTAATTTTTACATCACCCTACAAAGAGAAAGCTTTAAAAATTGAATTTAGCAAGTCTGAACTCTATATTTATCTTGCTTCAATTTTTTTACTCTTATCAATTTTTATTACATTAATTATTTTTTCAAAACCAATCGTACAAGAATATTTTAAGGTTCAAAATATCAATAAACAACTTTCAGAACAAAAAGCTATTATTGATAATCTTTCAGGAACTATTAATGAATTGAACCTGATGAAAAATTATATTGAATCAATAATTGGAACAGAAAAAGAAGTGAATATTGATGAAAATTTGATTAGGTCTGTTCTGGTGAGTAATGTACCATCTAGTTATCCAGTGGAGGGAGTATTAAGTCAAAGATTTGATCTTAGTAAAAAACATTTAGGTATAGATATAGTTAATGATGTTTCAACTCCAATTTTTTCTGTAGCTGACGGTGTAGTAATCTTTAGTGATTTTACCAAAGAAATTGGGAATGCCATTATTATTGATCACAAAAACGGCTATTTTTCTCACTACTATCATAACGAGGAGTTATTTTTAGAAAAAAATGAGAAGGTTTCTAGAGGTGATTTAATTGCAAAGCTTGGAGGAACAGGTATGGCTTCAGGTCCTCACCTTCATTTAGAAATTTGGAAAGACGGTGAAGCAATTAACCCTATCTTATTATTTCCTAATTTTGATGAGAAAGATGAATTAAATAACGAAAGGAACAATGATGAGTAAATCTCAAACAATAATTGCTGAGGATGTAATAATTGATGGAGATGTAAAACTTGATGGAGATATTACAGTTTATGGAGAAATAAAGGGGTCATTAGTAACATCGGGTTCTGTTCAATTAGCTAAAATTGGAAAAATTCATGGAAATGTAAACTGTTCATTTATGGAAATCAATGGACTAATCAATGGAGATGTCTTTGTTGACGGGAGCGTTGAACTACTTTCAAATTGTAAGCTTATTGGAAATATTCAGTATCGTGCCCTAAAAATTCATGATGGTGCCCAGTTTTCTGGGAGGTGTGATATCATTGTTGAATAATTCCAAAAAAAAACTCCAGTCAATCTTAAGTGAAAGCTACTTAATTTATTTCGAATTTTTAGGAATAATTGTTTCCTGGTTCTTTATTTCATTTTTCTTTTTCAATAATTTTTGGAGAATAATTCCGATAATTCTAGGTGTTTTTCATGCATCGTATAGAGCTTATAAACGTGTCAAATTAAATAAATAATTTTAACTTCCTTTTTTTCTGTTTTTCAATATGTCTTTCTGTTTATATTCCGGCGCTATGCTAGGAGAAAAAACAACAGGAAAATGGACAATGGATCAAGCTCCTCAATATGCCATTGATCACGTAGCAAATAGTCCAAAAAATCTATTTGAATTTGAAATCCTTGATAACTTATCTCAGAAAATCTCTAGTTTTTTGGGGATTAGTTCTGATTCTCTATTTTACATTGATTTAGGAATCACTAAACATGTTTTTTTACTATTTTTTGTTTCATTAATAACTGTAACGACTATAGTAACTTTAATTCAAAAATATATTTCAAATAAAAAAAATATACCCTCCAAATTCATGAGTATTATTGAAATGTTTGTAATATACTTAAGAGATGATGTTTTGAAGAATTTTATTGGTGATAAAGAATACCGTTCCTGGGCTCCTTTAGTTTATACAATTTTTTTCTTTATTTTGTTTGGTAATTTACTCGGATTAGTTCCAATCTTCGATTTGTTTGGTCTTGTTGGAAAGATATCTCACATAGATTCAATTTATATTTTTTCAAAAGGTGGAAATACTGTTACAGCTAATGTGAATGTAACTTTTGCAATAGCCACCATTACTTTTTGCGCTTTTATTTTTGCTGGTATTAAAAAATATGGTTTCATTCAGCATTGGAAAAATCTCGCTCCATCCGGATTGCCTTGGCCTCTATACTTTGTTGTTGTGCCGATTGAATTTATGGGTTTATTTATTAGACCTTTAGCTCTAACACTTAGGTTAGCAGGCAATATGATGGGTGGACACATAGCTTTAGTTATTTTTATAACATTTATTTTTAGTGCCACTGCAGAAATAGGAGGCTTGGCTGGTTTAGGCATAGCCCCCTTCTCAGTTTCACTTGCATTAGGATTAACAATGCTTGAACTGCTTGTTGCAGTAATTCAGGCATATGTTTTTGCATTATTAACTGCCGTTTTTATCGGAATGGCAATTCACGTAGATCACTAATAAAAAAAGGAGTCTCATTATGGGAGCAGGGTTAGCAGTAATTGGTGCTGGAATAGGCATCGGATTAATTGGTTATGGAGTTGCTCAAGCTATAGCAAGACAACCTGAAGCAGCTGGAGAAATTAGATCTCAAACATTTCTTCTAGCTATTTTGGTTGAAGGTGCAGCAATTTTGCTTGGATTATTATCATTAGTTCTATAATCAAAATAAGGAAATAATATGAACTTAATATTAACGCCAATATTTGGTATAAGTTTTCTAATACTGGAAGAGAATAGTAAGGGTGTTAATCCCTTACTTACTCCAGAATTGGGTACTTATGTTTGGTCATTAGTAATTTTTATGACAGTACTTTTTGTTCTTAGAAAATTTGCATGGAATCCTTTGCTTAACTTTCTTGATGAAAGGGAGAAGGAAATCGCAAGTTCTCTACAAATGGCAGAAAGCGCAAAGACTGACTTAGAGAAAATTAAAGAAGAGTCAGAAAAAATTCTTAATGATGCCAAAAAAGAAGGTAAAGCAATTGTCAATGATAGCAAGTTAAAAGCAGATGAATCAGCTGCCAAAATTCTTGAAGATGCAAAAGCTAAATCTAATGAGTTTTTAGATGAAGCAAAATCAAAAATCGAAATTGAAAAAAAACGTGCTATTAAGGAAATTAAAGAAGAGGTTGTTAGTCTTTCTTTAGATTTAGCTACAAAAGTTTTACAGAGAAATATTAATGATGATGATAACAAGAAATTTGTTAAATCATCGCTTGAAACAATGAAAGCAGATGAAGCAAAATCATAAAAAAATAAGAATTTATTCTGAAAATTTGAACAATAGTGTAAACACGTTTGAGGACTTTCTCAAAGTCAAAAGTGGACTTCTTGAATTAAGTACTTCAATGAAAAATGATTTAACAGTAGGTTCTTTTTTTAAGTCTAAATCTGTTAGCACAATGGAAAAAGTCAATCTTTTTGAAATCGCATTGGTTGGTTCGATGCATGAAACCTTGTTTGAGATTTTAAAAGTTGTAATTGAAAACAATGATATTAATTTGATTAATCAGATTGACAAGCACTTTACTTTGCTTTCCAAAGACAAATTAAACATAGCTTTCGTAGAGATTACTTCATCACAAAAACTTGAAACGGCTCTCATGGAAGATATAAAAAGTTCATTAAGTGAAATTTTAAACAAGAAAATTAATATAAATTTCTTTGTTGATAGTAAGCTGCTTGGTGGTCTTAAGATAAAAGTAGATGATGTTTTATATGACAATTCTCTGCTTACTAAACTAGAAAATGCAAAATCAAAATTAATAGGGGTATAAATGGACATTAAAACAAATGAAATAGGTGATTTGTTAAGAAGTCAGATCAATAACATTAATGCTGGAGTTGATGTTAATGAGGTTGGTGAAGTCTTAGAAATAGGTGATGGTGTTGCCAGAACAAGTGGTCTTGGTAACGTCATGAGTTCAGAATTAGTTGAATTTCCAAACAACGTTTTTGGAATGGCTTTGAATTTAGAAGAAGAAAATGTTGGTGTGGTGCTCTTTGGTGACAGTAGTCTAGTGAAGGAAGGCGATACAGTTAAAAGAACTGGAAAAGTTGTTGAAGTACCAGTCGGAAAAGAATTATTGGGTAGGGTTGTAGATCCTCTTGGGCAACCTGTTGATGGTAAAGGCCCAATCAATGCTAAGAATTCATTACCAATTGAAAGAAAAGCCTTGGGAGTTATGCAAAGATTTCCAGTTAAAGAACCCCTTCAGACTGGTCTAAAATCTATTGATAGTATGATTCCTATTGGAAGAGGACAAAGAGAGTTGATTATTGGAGATAGACAAACAGGGAAATCTGCAATTGCAATTGACGCCATTATTAATCAGAAATCAACTCATAAATCTGATAGTCCTGTTTACTGCATTTATGTGGCTGTAGGTCAGAAAGCATCAACTGTTGCAAAGCTAGTTGCTGAACTTGAAGCGAATGGAGCTATGGAATACACAACAGTTGTAGTCGCTAATGCATCTGATCCGGCACCTTTACAATATATTGCTCCGTACGCTGGTTGTGCAATGGGTGAGTATTACCGAGATAATGGAATGCATGGATTGATTGTTTATGATGATTTATCAAAGCAAGCAACAGCATATAGACAAATGTCACTTGTATTAAGAAGACCTCCAGGTAGAGAAGCTTTCCCTGGAGATGTTTTCTATTTGCATAGTCGTTTATTAGAAAGAGCTTCAAAATTATCAAAAGACTTAGGGTCTGGGTCTTTAACAGCACTACCTGTTATTGAAACTCAAGAGGGAGATGTATCAGCTTATATTCCCACGAATGTAATTTCTATTACTGATGGGCAAATTTATTTAGATACAAACTTATTTAATGGTGGTGTCCGTCCAGCGGTTGATGTTGGATTGTCAGTTTCAAGAGTAGGAGGAAGTGCTCAAATTAAAGCAATGAAGAAAATTGCTGGAAAACTAAGATTAGATTTGGCCCAATTTAGAGAATTAGAAGCATTTGCAAAATTTGCTTCAGATCTTGATGATTCAACTGCTGCTCAAATTACAAGGGGTAGAAGAATGGTAGAGATTTTAAAACAAAATCAATATGTGCCGATGCCAACTGAAAAACAGGTTGTTATCATCTATGCTGCTAGTCAAGGATATCTTGATGATATAGATTTGGAATCAGTTAAAGAATTTGAGATAGGACTTTTAGAACATTTTGAAAGCAAACATTCAGATTTATTAGGTGAAATAATTAGTACTGGCGATATTACTGATGACTTATCTAAGAAAATGAACAGTGCCGTTGAGGAATTTAAGAAGAAGTTTTAATGGCTAACCTTAAAAATCTATCTGAACGTATTAAATCTGTTACAAGTATTCAGCAAGTAACAAAAGCCATGAAAATGGTCGCTGCTGCCAAAGTAAAAAAGGCTCAAGAGAAAATGGAAATATCTAGGCCATATTCCCTTAATACTCAGGAGTTAATTTGTCGAATACTTCCGCAAGTCTCATCATCTGATATTTCTCTTGTTGAAAAAAGAGAAGTACAAAATATTGGATTGATTGTAATTACAAGCGATAGAGGGTTTGCAGGTTCTTTTAATTCAAGTGTCATTAGGTTAGCAGAGAAAGAAATCTCTAGACTTGGGAAAGACAAGGTAAAACTTTTTTGTCTTGGAAAAAAATCATCAGAATATTTTTCAAAAAGAAATTTTAATGTTCAAGAAAAGTTTTTTGACTTTTGGAGAGATATGAGTTTTCAAACGGCATCAGAAATTTCTGAAAGTTTTATAAACGCTTTTGAAAGCAATGAAGTAGATGAAGTTCACGTTATCTATAACCGCTTCAAGACTTTGTCCTCTCAAGAATTGGTTATGGAAAAGGTTTTGCCTGTCGATTTTACCTTAAACTATAATATAAAAAATTATAATTATGATTATGAACCAGGACAAAAACAAATTGTTAGCATGTTAATTCCAAAGCATATCAAAGTTCAGATGTGGCAGCAGCTTCTTGAGTCTTACAGTAGTGAAGAAGCTGCAAGAATGATTGCGATGGACAATGCGACTGAAAATGCCAAAGAAATTATCAAAGATTTAAAACTAGAATTTAACAAAGCGCGTCAAGCAGCAATCACTACAGAAATGTTGGAGATTGTTGGTGGTGCGGAAGCATTAGTAGATTAAGGGGAAAAAAATGAATAACGAAGGTAAAATATTACAAATAACAGGTGCTGTAGTCGATGTGAAATTCGATGAAGGTTATCTTCCGAGAATTATGAATGCATTGAGCATAAAAAGAAATGATGGTTCAAATTTAGTTTTGGAAACTGCTCAACATCTTGGTCAAGGTGTAGTAAGAACTATTGCTATGGACTCAACTGATGGACTTGTTAGGGGTGAGAAAGTAACTGACTCAGGACAACCTATTTCTGTACCAGTTGGTAAAGAGACTCTTGGAAGAATGTTTGATGTTTTAGGAAATCCAATTGACCAAAAAGGCGATCTTGGTAAAACTACAATGTCTCCTATTCATCGTTCCGCTCCTGCACAAGATACCCTAACTACTTCATCTGAAATGTTCGAAACTGGTATTAAAGTTGTAGATCTTATGGAGCCCTACACTAGAGGTGGAAAAACAGGTTTATTTGGTGGTGCTGGAGTGGGAAAAACTGTATTAATCCAAGAATTGATTAGAAATATTGCAACAGAACATGGAGGATTTTCTGTTTTTGCTGGCGTTGGAGAACGTACCAGGGAAGGTAACGACCTTTATGCAGAAATGACTGAATCAGGGGTGATAGATAAGACTGCATTAGTTTTTGGACAAATGAATGAACCTCCAGGTGCGAGACTGAGAGTAGGTTTAAGTGCATTAACTATGGCAGAATATTTCCGTGATGAGGAAGGTAGAGATGTTTTATTATTTGTTGATAACATTTTTAGATTTACTCAAGCTGGTTCTGAAGTATCAGCTCTTTTAGGAAGAATGCCTTCTGCTGTTGGATATCAACCGACATTATCAACTGAGATGGGAGATTTACAAGAAAGAATCACTTCTACAAAAAAAGGTTCAATTACTTCCGTACAGGCTATATACGTACCAGCTGATGATTTAACTGATCCAGCCCCTGCTACGGCTTTTGCTCATTTAGATGCTACTTCAGTTCTCGAAAGAAAGATTGCAGAGCTTGGAATTTATCCTGCAATTGATCCATTAACATCGACTTCAAGAATTCTTGATCCAAGAGTTATTGGAGATAGACATTATAATGTTGCAAGGTCTGTTCAATCAACATTACAACAGTATAAAGACCTTCAAGATATTATAGCGATTCTAGGAATGGATGAACTTTCGGACGAAGATAAAATGGTTGTTTCTAGAGCAAGAAAAATGCAAAAGTTTATGTCTCAACCGTTTTTTGTTGCTGAACAGTTTACCGGTATTGAAGGTAGATACGTTAAACTAGAAGATTCTATTGCTGGCTTTGAAGCAATTCTTAATGGTGAGGTTGATGATTTACCTGAGAATGCATTTTCATATGTTGGTTCAATCGATGAAGCGATTGAAAAAGGTAGAAAGTAATGAGTGGATATACACTAGAAATTATTACTCCTATAAAGAGCTATAAATTTAGTGATGTTATTCATACACTATGCCCAGGTGAAAGTGGATATTTTGGTATATTAAAAAACCATACTAATTCTATCATTAATCTAAAAGAAGGTGTAATATCAGTGAAAACAGCGAAGGAGAAAATTGATTTTTCTTGTTCAGCTGGTATTGTTGATATTAATTCTGATCCTGCTGATGATATTGAGGATAGAGTCGTACTTCTTCTTGAAGACATTCAAGAAGTAAAATAAATAGATTTTTAAAATATGAAATTTCGAACACATAAATGTGGTGAATTATCGACAGGTAACATTAAAGATAGTGTTATACTGTCAGGTTGGGTTCATTCTATCAGAACTCACGGCAAAATTACATTTATAGATTTACGTGATAGATTTGGACTTATTCAACTTGTATTCCAATCGGAGTCTTTAACATCAATTATTAAAAAGATATCTTTAGAAGATGTAATTACAATAGAAGGTAAAGTTTCAGAAAGAGAAGATAGTCTTAAGAACCCAAATCTTTCTACAGGTTCTATTGAAATTATTGTGAAATCATGTGAAATTATTAATTCAACTAACCCTTTACCCCTGTCAATTCATGATAGAGAGAGTTCGTCTGAAGAGCATCGATTAAAATACCGATATTTAGAACTTAGGAATAAATCTTTGCAAAATAATCTTATCATTAGACACCAAACTACACAAGTTGTGAGAAATTATTTATCAAAGTTAGATTTTATTGAAATAGAAACTCCTATATTGATGAAATCTACTCCAGAGGGAGCAAGAGATTATCTAGTTCCAAGCCGAGTACACAAAGGTAAATTTTATGCATTACCTCAATCTCCGCAAATGTACAAGCAACTATTTATGGTATCTGGGATCATGATATTCCCTGTGCCCCGATCCTGCTCGACATTATCGTCGATGGTCGTCCGATCAAGGCGGTGGCGCAACCGACGAAGCAGGCATCGCTTTATGTCTTCGATCGCGTCACCGGTGAACCGGTGTGGCCGATAG
>JALRJJ010000052.1 GCA_023255095.1 bacterium | reverse complement strand
TAAACGAGATTCTAACAACACTTTAAAAGAGCAAAACGAAGAGATTATCAATCAGAGAAATCAATTAGAAAAAAACGAAAAGGAAATCAAACAAGTGACTGAACAAAAAATGAACTTTTTCACTGGTTTATCTCACGAATTTAAAACTCCAATTACATTAATCAATAGTTCTGTTGAAACGTTGTTTGAAATGAACAATCAAGAGAACAAAAACGAACTTTCTTTAATTTATAATAATACAAATAGACTTCATAGACTAATAAATCAATTACTTGACTTTAGAAAGTTAGAAGATAGACAGTTTAAGCTTCAAGCTTCAAAAGTTAATCTTATTGAATTTACAAAGCGCATTATAGCGGACTTTAAAAGTGAGTCAAAAAAGAAAGGAGTAGAAATAGCACTTAACTATAATGAAGAGGTTGAGGTTTATCTAGACGAAAACCTTATGGATAAAGTTTACTTTAACTTAATTTCTAATGCTCTTAAATTCTCTGAATATGGAGGGGAAATTCAGATTTCTATTCAACAATTAATGAATCCTAAGAGAGTAAAAATAACAGTTAAAGATAATGGTATAGGTATACCAAAAGATGAACAGTCCGAATTGTTTAAACCCTTTTTTAAAGGTTCAAACAACAGAAAAAGCAGTTCTGGTATTGGGCTTTTTATTTCAAAGCAATTTGTTGAGTTGCACAATGGAGAAATTTCCATAGAATCAAATCCGAAAGGAACACAGATTCAGATAATTTTACCTTTAGGTAAAAAGCACTTAAATAAAGATCAAATTATAGGAAGTAAAAGTATTCTAAAAAAGAGTGTCATTGATTTTGAGAGTGATGATCACATGACGTTGATTGAAAAGACAAACAGTAAGTTTGATTCAGAAACAGATTCAATATTAATAATAGAGGACAATATTGATTTACTCAATTTCCTTTCTAATAAATTTAGAAGTAGATTCAATACTTTAACATCAACAGGTAGTGATGCTATTGAATTAGCATTAGAGTCTATTCCAGATATCATTATATGTGATATTAACCTATCAGATAAGAGTGGATTTGAAATAACAAAAGAGTTAAAATCCGATATTAGAACATCTCATATTCCTATTATTATTTTAACAGCATTAAGTGATAGTGAATCATACATCAGTGCATTAAAAGCAGGTGCTGATATGTACCTCACAAAACCGTTTAGCTTTTCTGTATTAAGTCAATCTGTAAGATCTATATTATTCAATAGAGATAAACTAAAAGAATTTTACGTGAGTAATATGCATAAGATCGAGAATTTACACAGTTTAAATGGAAATGATCAGCAATTTATAAAGAAACTTAATCTCACTATAAATGAATTTATCAGCTCTAAGATTGAAAGCTTAAGTATTGATGAAATAGCTTCAAAATTAGGGGTTTCAAGAATACAGTTATATCGTAAAGTAAAAGCTCTAATAGGCGTAAATATAGGAGACTACTTGAATGATCTTGTACTTGAAAACGCAAAACTAATGATTGAAACCACCGATATGACCATTTCGGAAATAGCTTATGCTAATGGATTCTCCAGTCCAAATTACTTTTCTACAGCTTTTAAAAACAAGTACAAATCAACTCCTCTTAGCTATCGAAAATCATTTAAGTTTTAGTTTTAAATAGTATAAGAGAGACTAAACTTCATTTCAAAGTCAAATAACAGTTAATATTTTATACTTATTGTTACAAAAGTATAAGTAATATAAAACAGAACAAAGGAAACTCAAAACATAAATAATTGACAATAAGAAAGTTAAGCCAAATAATCTAAGTATGTGATTATTTTGAAGTCAATTGTCATAATTTCAAAAACCAACCCATAACAAAGACACTTACTTGACGGCAATAACAACAAACTAATTGTCGCCATGACCAAAAATCTTATACTAGGTTTATTGTCTTTATTTCTTTTTTCATGTCAGAAAAATTCTACTTCTGTTAAATCTGACTCAGAAGATTTTAGACCAGAGTATCATTTCACTCCAAATAAAAATTGGGTTAACGACCCTAACGGACTTTTTTACTATGAGGGAAAATATCACATGTATTTTCAACATTACCCTAAAGGAAATGTGTGGGGTCCTATGCATTGGGGTCATGCTACAAGTTATGATTTGATTAATTGGAATGAAGAGAAAATAGCACTTTATCCAGATGAGTCAGGATATATTTTTTCTGGGAGTATAGTTGTTGATTCTAATAATTCTTCTGGTCTCGCGAAAGATGACCAAATACCAATTATTGCAATTTACACAAATCATGATCCAAAGGGGGAGAACAACGAGGCATTGCAATCCGAGACTCAACATTTAGCTTACTCTTTAGATAGCGGATATACATGGACAAAATACACTGCAAATCCAATTATCACAAATCCAGGAATTAATGATTTTAGGGATCCTAAAGTTATTTGGGATGATGATAATAATAAATGGGTTTTAGTGGTTGCCGCAAGCCAAGAAGTATTTATGTATGAATCAAGCGATCTTAAAGATTGGAAATTTATCTCAAAATTTGGTGAATCTTACGGAAATCACGACGGAGTTTGGGAATGTCCTGATTTAATGAAATTACCAGTTACTGATGAAGATCAAGCAAAATGGGTATTAACCGTAAGTATAAATCCTGGAGGACCTAACGGAGGAAGTGCAACCCAATATTTCATTGGGGATTTTGATGGTACAAACTTTACTATTGATGAGAATTTTGCAAAAGAAATAACCTCAAACAATACCTTCTGGTTGGATTTTGGAAAAGACAATTATGCTTCAGTGAGTTTTGATAGCGCACGCAAATCAGATGGAAGTAAAATAATGGTAGGATGGATGTCTAATTGGGAATACGCTACTAAAGTTCCAACTACAACATGGAGAAATGGAATGACATTCCCTAGAGAGGTCAAACTAAAGAAAACGGATAATAGTTATCGACTAATTTCTAATCCTGTAAGAGACCTCAACTTAGCTAGATCCAAGAAGATTGAGGGTTCTAATTTAAAAATTAGCACAGAGAACAAAACGATTGTAGAATCTCAAATAATTGGACTTAATTCAACAGAGGTCAATATTCAATTAGCAATTAATGATGGTGAAAAATATACTTTTTCTCTATCAAATGACATCAATGAAAAAATAGTTTTTGGATATGATGATTTGACTAAACAGTTTTTTATTGATAGATCTAAATCAGGGATAATTGATTTCTCAGAAACATTTGCCAATAAGGTTTTTTATGCTCCAAGAACTTCAAAAAATGAAATATTACATATAAAAGCCCTAATTGATAGGGCTTCAATCGAGCTTTTTTATGACGAAGGAGAAACAGTAATGACTGAGTTGTTTTTTTCAACTCAAAAATTTAATTCTCTTAAAGTCAAAACAGAATATCGAGACGCAAACCTCGATAAAGTGGAAATCCACGAAATCAAGTCAAACTAAACTCTAACAATTATGAAAGTAAACAAATTACTTATGTTCTTGTTTTTGATGCCTTTATTTGCAATGGCTCAAAAGCAAATCACAGGAGAGGTAATTACCAATCCAAATGGAGTTCCTCTTCCAGGAGCTTCGATAGTTATCGAAGGTCAAAATGAGGGAACTACTACTGACTTTGACGGAAAATTTGTGTTAAACAATGTCTCTGAAGATGCAGTTTTAGTAGTTAGCTATGTGGGATATTTAACCCAAAAAATTTCAGTAAAAGGACAAGATAAATTGATAATCACTTTAAAAGAAGATGCACAATCTTTAAAAGAAGTTGTTGTTACAGGTTATTCTACTGAAAGAAAAGTTGATGTTACAGGAGCGATTTCAGTTGTTGAAATTGGACCAGTTCAAGGACAAGCTATGAGCTCAGGAAACGCTATGCAAGCTTTACAAGGTAGAGTCCCTGGATTATATGTAGAAAAATCAGGAGATCCATCAGGTTTGAACTCTCAAATTTTAATTAGAGGTATTTCTACATTAGGAAATAACGAACCTTTATATGTAATTGAT
>JALRJJ010000023.1 GCA_023255095.1 bacterium | reverse complement strand
TTCAATATTGGCTAATTAATTTAATATGGGTCGGGATTAATTCCTGATCTATATTGCTTTAGTTGATCATTTTTTTCTATTTTGATAAATTTTTAACATGAGAAAAAAATTTCCGGTTAAACGTAATATTACTAATGTTGAAAGACGCATAAGAGGTATCTTAGGTCTTGTTGTTTTTTTAATCCCGATTATGTTGCCTATTGAATTCGAAGGCATTAATTGGTTTCCTGTTTTAGCCGTTATATTATGGTTGAGTGGACTTTTTGGACGCTGTCCATTTACGGATGTTATTCTGTTGTTACAAAAACTCGCAAATCAAAAATAAAAAGGGGCGTCCAAGCGAACCTGAAACACCCCTTTGTGTCATTTAGAATTTTATAGGAGATCTAAAATGAGCACATTTTATCTTAAGACCCTCTTTTAATTTTACCTAGGGAAAATTTCCTGAATTTTGACTCATATCTAGAGCATATATTTATTTTCAAGTAAAATCCCTTTAAAAAATGTGGTCTTCTTAAATTTTTTTCATTTGTTGACTGTGAATTTATCAATGAACTCTTTATTGCTTTTATTAAATGATATTGAACATAAAATTATTTACTCTTCTTTTATTTCTATGTTTGTTTTCTAAAATTAACGCAACTGATGATGATAATCGCTTATGGCAATCAATCATAACTGAAGGAAAAATGAATGAAAATATTGGATGGTATATAGAGCTACAAGGGCGTTTTAAAAATGACATGGAAGATTTTGATCAAGCCATTTTTCGACCTGCATTAAATTTTACAGTCTCTGAACAAGCAAAACTTTGGGTTGGTTATGCTTATATAGACACTAAATCTGTCGATAGCCATAATTATGAGGATCGTTGGTGGCAACAGTTTCAATATGATTCATCCTACAAAGATTATACATGGCTTAGTCGAACAAGAATTGAGCAACGACATCTAAATATTGAAGATCAAACTTCTTATCGCTTAAGACAACAAATGAGATTGAGCTTCCCTTTTAATAAAATTAATAATTTGCATTTTTTAATTTGGGATGAAGTTTTTTGGAATATGAATGATACACCTTGGGCAGGAGATCATGGATTTAATCAAAACCGATTATTTACGGGAGTCATGCTCAAATATAACGATGCTTCACGATTTGAAATAGGTTATTTAAATCAATATATCAATAATACTAATGGATTAAATGACCAAATGAATCATGTGCTTTCTAGTAATGTTGTTTTTGGATTTTAGTAATTTTATTATTCCAAACAACAAATCAAATCATAGTTTATTTTTGGCTATAGCAGTCGATGGGTTAAAAAAATAAAAGTAATAAATCCAATAATAGCTGTAGTTAAAAAAATGAAACATAATATTTATTTTTCTCCCCAGTAATTACGCCTTTTGATTATATTTTTATCTCTATAAGGATTTGATGGATTGTAGGTAATGTAGAAAAAATAATAAAGTATTAACTGAATTAAATTTACGCTTGTAAAAAATACTGCGAAACTTAATGCGCTGTCAAAAACCATTGCCCAAAATACAAACATTACAATATGAAGCAAGAATATTTGATAGGTTATTTTGTTAAGCCATTCAATTCCATATAGCCTACCTAATACAGGGTAATTAATTAGTTTTACAGTTGCATTAATTGCCCAAGCGAAAACCATGATCTTAATAATGCTTGATGCATCTTCATAGTTTCTACTAAAAAAATGTTTTATTGCTGGATCAACTACCGATGATATTAATATTGCTAAAGTAAAATAAAAGATCGTAAAAATTGTATTAACAACTTTTAAATTATGCATTTTATTGTTTAAAAAATTTATTCTTATCGCCTGAGCGATAATGTTACTAATTGAACTGCCAAATCGATATATTTCATCGCCAAGATTATATAAGGCCATAGCTCCTGGACCCCCTATTAACGCAAGTCCTGAACCCCATAATGTATTGATTTTATTGTTACTAATTGAATTAAAGAAATATGGAGTATTTTTTAAATAAAAATTCTTTAATTCATTCAAATTAAAATAAGTAATTTTGTGCCTATATTTTTTTTTGATTACGCTAAATGCATAAAAGCAAACAATAGCTAAACCTAGAGCTTGCGCTAGAAAAAAAATATAGGCATCACTGTTATCTTTAATAAAAACTAAAATAATTAAAAGATATATCATTCTTGCCGAAAACGTTGGCAATATTAATTTTTGAGTTGCTTTCTTTATTTGAAAAAACCAAATTGGATTAATTCCTCCTATTAAAATACTAGGTATCATCGACACGATCAGACTTATTGGAATATTCAACCACCCTTTTAAATTTATTAATAATATAAAGCTTAAAAAAATTATTCCATTAACCACACCAACAATACCAGCCATTGTGATTAATTGATTTTTTTGTGATTTATTCTTAAGGTACTCCCAATTTTCAATACTATAATTGTGGATACCCCAATGACTAATTAACCATGATATTTGAATAGTCATTAATCCAATTGCAACTTTACCAAAGGTTAAGA
>JALRJJ010000063.1 GCA_023255095.1 bacterium | reverse complement strand
TATTAGAGATAATATGGATATTAAAAGGACAATGTTTTTTGTAGTGATAGCTCTAATTCCATGCTACATATTTGGTTCGTATAACATTGGCTATCTATATTCTAATGCGTTAAACATTGAATCTAACTTTATAGCTTCATTTCTTTTTGGGTTAAAATTTGTTCTTCCAATCTTGATAACTACTTTTGTTGCTGGAGCAATTTGTGAATTAAGTTTTGCGATTATAAGAAAGCATGAGGTAAACGAAGGTTTTCTAGTTTCTTGTGCATTGATTCCTTTAACCTTGCCACCGAATGTTCCTCTTTGGCAAGTTTTTATTGGAACTGCTTTTGGTATTATAATTGGGAAAGAAATTTTTGGTGGCGTTGGAACTAATATTTTCAATCCAGCTCTTACCGCTAGAGCTTTTATGTATTTCGCTTTCCCAACCAAAATGTCCGGTGATAAAATATGGGCTATTGGCGTAGATGGTTACAGCGCTGCAACTGCTTTATCTATTCCTGCGAACCCTAAAAATTATGACACTGCATCCAATTTATTTTCTCAAATAACTCAATTCGATTTTTCTAATATGAATTTATTTTGGGGTCTAATTCCTGGTTCCATTGGAGAAACAAACAAATTGTTGATTTTATTAGGAGGTCTTTTCTTAATATACTGTGGTATTGCATCATGGAGAATAATGCTTTCATCAGTAGTAGGGTTAATTCTAACCGCCTCTATATTAAATTGGCTTGCCCCTTTCTCTACGAATGCAATGTTAACCATAACGCCTTTACAGCATTTATTAATTGGAAGTTTTCTCTTTGGGATAGTTTTTATGGCAACTGAACCAGTAACTTCCTCTCATACTAATCGCGGTAGATGGATTTATGGATTTTTTATAGGTTTTTTGACAGTAATTATTAGATCAATCAATCCAGCATATCCTGAAGGAGTAATGTTGGCCATTTTAATTATGAATATGTTTGCCCCTCTAATTGATTACTATGTAATTCAGTCAAATATTAAAATGAGGTTAAGTAGAAATGCATAGCAATGCTTATACATTAGGATTTGTCTTTGTAGTAACTGCTATCCTAGGATCTATTTTATCCTTTACCAAAATCAACGTTAGAGATTTGCAAGATTATAATTTAAAAGCTGATGTTAAAAAAAATATTTTAAGGTCCTTAAGTTTTGAAGAAGATGTTGAAAATCCATGGACAAATGACTTAGTAGAGACAATTTTTTCTGAAAACGTTCAAGCTTTTTGTGTTGATAAACTAGGCAATAAAATTGATTGTGTTTTAGAAGATGTTGATATTGAAAAAAATCAATCTCAACTTCCGGTCTATATCAAGGTCGTGGATGGTGATATTGCTGGAATTGCTCTTCCCGTTGCTGGAAAAGGTCTTTGGTCAACTATATATGGTTATATTGCTTTAGAACCTGATACCGACACAGTTTTGGGAATACAATTTTACAAGCATGGTGAAACTCCAGGATTAGGTGGAGAAGTTGAGAAAAGTTGGTTTATCAATAACTTCAAAGGAAAAAAAATTAGAGATATTCAAGAAGAAATTATTGGTATTGAAGTAGTCAAAGGCAAGGTTAATCTAGAAAATTCTAAGTCTATCCATCAAGTAGATGGTATTTCTGGAGCTACTGTAACAGGTAGGGGTGTTTCAATTTTTATTGCTGAAGATTTAAAGAGATATGAAGAATATTTAAATAAGGTTAGAACAAGTGGAACTATTTAACTCAGAATCAAAAAAAATCATTTCTGATCCTATAAATGTAAATAATCCAATTTCTTTACAAGTATTAGGCATTTGCTCAGCGTTAGCAGTTACAATTAGAGTGGATCAAGCTATTATTATGAGCTTGGCTGTGATTTTTGTTCTTTCTTCTTCAAATGTAATATTATCTGTGATTCGAAATTTTATTCCTAACCGTGTTCGAATTGTTATAATGCTTTCTGTTATTGCATCCCTAGTTTCAGTTGTTGATCAATTATTGCAAGCTTACATGTATGATATGAGCAAGCAACTATCTGTTTTTGTAGGTTTAATAATTACTAACTGTATTGTTATGGGTCGAGCTGAAGCATTTGCTTTAAAACATGGTCCTTCAAAAGCATTTCTTGATGGCATTGGTAATGGTCTAGGATATGGGATGATTATAATTATCGTATCTTTCTTCAGAGAACTTTTTGGTTCTGGTACAATAACTTTGCCAAATGGAGGAGCAGGATATGTATTGTTTTCTATACCTG
The DNA here is from genome assembly GCA_023255095.1 of bacterium. Taxonomy (GTDB): domain Bacteria; phylum Fidelibacterota; class Marinisomatia; order Marinisomatales; family Marinisomataceae; genus Marinisoma. The sequence goes on along the minus strand of JALRJJ010000063.1, from coordinate 17,767 downwards.
AATCCTGGTATGCTGCTGGATATGAAAATATTGGGTTATTAGTACTATCTCCTGGCGCATTTATCATTCTAGGATTAGTTATTTGGTTTCAAAGAGAGTTAATTGGAATTGAAGAGGAGGCTTAGATGGGTTTAGAACATTATTTGAGTATTTTTACTAAAGCAGTTTTTATTGAAAATATTGTATTAGCTTATTTTCTTGGTCTCTGTTCATTCTTAGCTATATCTAAGAAAATAGATGCTTCAGTTGGGATAGGAATGGCAGTTGTGGTAGTGCTCACAATAACAGCTCCAATTAATTGGTATTTATGGGAATTTCTATTGAAAGACGGAGCATTATCATGGATTCATCCTAGCCTTTCAGAATTAAACTTAGACTTTTTAAAATTGATTGTTTTTATTTCAGTAATTGCTGCTATGGTTCAACTAGTTGAAATTTTTATGGAAAAGTTTTCTCAATCTCTTTATAACAGTTTAGGAATTTTCTTGCCTTTAATTGCTGTGAATTGTTCAATACTTGGCGGATCTTTGTTTATGGTGGAAAGAGAATACCTATTATCAGAGACAATCGTTTATGGATTTGGTTCAGGAGTAGGGTTTCTTTTAGCAATTGTTGCACTTGCATCTGTAAGATATAGGCTTAGATATTCAAATATTCCTCCAAGATTAAGGGGTGTTGCGATGGCAATGTTATTGACTGGATTATTATCAATGGCATTTATGGCATTTTCAGGAATTGATTTATGATTTTTGAAGTATTAGTTGGTGTTTTAGTTTTTACTATAGTCATTATTCTTTTGGTTATATTACTCAATTTTATTGGCAATCTACTACTGCCGCAAGGTGAAGTTTCTGTTGTAATTAATGATGATGCTTCTAAATCTTTAAAAGTTCAAACTGGTGGAACTGTTTTGTCTGCTCTTGCATCGCAAAATGTATACTTACCTTCAGCATGTGGAGGTCAAGGAACCTGCGCTCAGTGTAAGTGTCAAGTTATTGAAGGTGGAGGCGATATCCTTCCTACCGAACAAGCATATATTAGCAGAAAAGATCAAAAGAATCATTGGAGATTAGGTTGTCAAGTTAAAATCAGAAATGACATGAAAATTAAAGTTCCGGACGAAATTTTTAGTATTCGAAAGTGGAATGCAATCGTAAAATCAAATAATAATGTGGCTACTTTTATTAAAGAATTAGTTATTGAACTTCCTAAGGATGATCCTATTCATTTTGAGTCTGGAGGTTACATACAAATTGATGTACCGGCATATAATAATATTGAGTATAAGAATTTTGAAATTGAAGAAATCTATAGAGATGATTGGGATAAATTTGATGTATGGCAATATACTGCTGAGAATAAAAATCCTATTTTTAGAGCATATTCAATGGCAAATCATCCCGCTGAAGGAAATATGATTATGCTTAATATTAGAATTGCTTCTCCTCCTCCAAATATGCCAAGCGTTCCTCCAGGAATTGCTTCATCTTATGTATTTAATTTAAAACCTGGCGATCAAATAACTGTTTCGGGTCCTTATGGTGATTTTCATATAAAAGATACCGAAAGAGAGATGATTTATATTGGTGGTGGTGCCGGTATGGCTCCCTTAAGATCTCATATTTTTCACCTTCTTAAAACTGAGAATACTAAAAGAAAAGTTTCTTTTTGGTATGGTGCACGTTCTGTGAAAGAAATGTTCTATGATGAAGAATTTAAAGATCTTGAAAAACAATTTTCAAACTTTAGATATCAAGTTGCGCTTTCAGATCCTCTTCCAAATGACAATTGGAAGGGTCCAGTTGGGTTTATTCATCAAGTCGCTCTTGATTTATACTTAAAAAATCATGAAGACCCAACAGAGTGTGAGTACTATTTGTGTGGCCCTCCTATGATGATCAGTGCAGTTCAAAAAATGTTATGGGATTTAGGAGTTGAAGAAGATATGATTGCTTATGATGACTTTGGTTAAAAAAAACCTCCCATATATTTCTTTCATTACATTATCACTTTTAATAATCTATCAATTACTATCCAGGAATGAAATTGTTCTCTCTGGACAAACTATGGGTACAACATACTCAATAAAATATATTCCTAAAAATTTTTCATTAAAAAAATTAGATCAAAGTAAAATTGTCAATGAAATTTTAGAAGAAATTAACCAACAGATGTCCACCTATATTACAGATAGTGAAATTTCTAATTTTAATTCATTTTCAGATACTTTATGGTTTGATATCTCCCCCGAATTTGCTGAAGTAGTAAACACTTCATTTGAGTATTATCAATTATCAAATGGTTTATATGATATAACCGTGATGCCATTAGTGAATCTATGGGGATTTGGTCCTGAAATTTTTTTGAATAAACCATCACAGGAAATGATAGATGAAAAGTTAGAATTTGTGGGTCAAGATTTATTGGAAATTGAAGGGAATAGGATTAGAAAAAAACATCCAAAAGTTCAAATTGATTTGAGTTCAATCGCTAAGGGATACGCTGTAGATAGATTAATGAAATCACTGACATATGAAGACATAATGATTGAAATTGGTGGAGAAATAAGTACAAGATCTAACAAAAAAGATTGGAAAGTTGGAATTGTTTCTCCCAGTCTACAAAATTCACAAAATGATATTGAAGAAATTATTTCTTTAAATAATTTGTCATTGGCTACTTCTGGAAATTATAGAAACTATTACTTTGATAAATCTCAGTCTTTTTTTCATCATGGGATTAACCCCAAAACAGGTTATCCAATTACTGCATCCTTAGGTTCGGTATCAATTTTGAGTGAGAAATCATGCATGGATGCAGATGCATTAGCTACAATGGTTTTTGCTATGAGTAATTTAGAAAATTTAGAGGACTTCTTAGATTCAAAATCAATTAACTCTATATTAATATTTCTGACTAAAGACGGAAACTATCAAAAATCTTTTACTGGTTCTTTAAGAAAAAATAATTAACTCTCACATTTAGAAATGTCTCCACCGCATATTTCACACCCATCCGGGGAAGACCCACAACCTTTTTTTAGAGGTTTATTTTTAAAAATCAAACCAATATTCATTATAAAAAAGCATATAATTAATATTGAAATTACAATTAGATATTCCATGAAATAATTTACTAATTTAAATCGATTTTTCTAAATTTTTAAACACCTTATTGGTATATTCCCACTATGAATCTAGTATCACATCCTCTCGGAATTTTTGCTTTAGTTATTTTTACAATTGCTTACGCTTTTGTTATGACTGAAGAAGTAACTCATTTAAGAAAATCTAAACCAGTTCTATTTGCAGCAGGAATTATTTGGGGTTCTCTGGCATGGTATGCAAGATTGCATGGTCATGCTGAGCATGTCGAAGAATCAATTATGCATGCTTTTGAGGAGTTTTCTCAGCTGATGTTGTTCTTGTTAGTTGCAATGACCTATATCAATTCTATGACTGAAAGAAATGTTTTTCAAAAATTAAGATCTATTTTGCTTGAACAAAAATATTCCTATAGAAAACTTTTTTGGATTACCGGAATAATCGCATTTTTCTTATCTCCAATAGCTGATAATTTAACAACTGCTTTGACAATGTGTGCAGTTGTTATGGCTGTAGGAGCAGGAAACAAAAATTTTGTTTCTATAAGTTGCGTTAATATCGTTGTTGCTGCTAATGCCGGAGGGGCTTTTAGTCCATTTGGAGATATTACAACTTTAATGGTATGGCAATCTGGTCATGTAGAATTCACCCAGTTCTTTCATTTAATTTTACCTTCTTTAGTAAACTTTTTAGTTCCAGCATTGATAATGAGTTATTTTATTCATGGTTCTTCTGTGGATGTTGAAAATAAACCGGTTAAACTTAAAAAAGGTGCAATTCCAATTATCTTTTTATTCTTATTTACTATTTTTCTAGCTGTATCTTTTGAGAACATTTTACATTTACCTCCTGTTTTTGGGATGATGTTTGGTCTTAGTTTGCTTCAATTGTATGGTTATTACCTTAAAACTTCATATTCAAAATCTACAGAAATTCAACGAGATGGTTCTGATGCCCCATTTGGTATTTTTCAGCAAATTGCCCAGGCAGAATGGGACACATTATTATTTTTCTATGGCATTATACTTTGTGTTGCAGGTTTAGCTGAAATGGGATATTTAGCTATGTTGAATACTTTTCTTTATGAAGGCTATGGTTTTACAGTCTCAAATATTTTAACAGGAATTATTTCAGCAGTAATTGATAATATCCCTGTTATGTTTTCAGTTTTGCAGATGCACTCTCAAGATGCAATGGATTTGAGTCAATGGTTGTTAGTCACCCTAGCTACCGGAGTTGGAGGAAGTCTACTATCGATTGGGTCTGCTCCTGGTGTAGCTTTAATGGGTCAGGCAAAAGGGTTGTATACATTTTCTAGTCACTTAAAGTGGAGCGGGGTTATTTTCTTGGGGTATGTTTTAAGTATATTGGTACATCTTTTATATTGGGATTTAATTTAATGAGAATAACAAAAGTAACTACTCGCAATGGAGATTATGGTAAAACAAATCTGGCTAAGGGTGATGTTGTTTCAAAAGATAGTTTAATTATTAAAACTTTAGGTGAAATAGATGAACTGAATAGTCATATTGGTTTTGCAATCTCTTTAATCAATGAACCTAATATTGTTGATGAGCTTAAATCGATTCAAAATCATCTCTTTGATATGGGTGGTTTGATTTCTTTATTTGATAATGAAAATAGATTTAGTCAAGAAAAAGTCATTTTTCTTGATCACAGAATTGAATATTATAATTCAGAATTAAGTCCATTGAGCGAATTTATACTTCCTGGGGGAGATCAATTCTCTTCTTTGCTACATATTTTGCGAACGATAACCCGTCGAGCAGAAAGAAGTCTTGTCTCACTATTTCTAGAAACAATCAATGATGACAATAATATGTTAAAATATCTAAATCGATTATCTGACTATTTCTTTGTTCTTTCTCGTCAATACAATCATCAAAAAGGAATTAATGAAAATATTTGGAAGAGATAACTTCTATGGATTTTAAATCAATTAGTTCTCTTATATCAAAAAGCAATAAAATCTTCATTTCTTCTCATATCAATCCTGACGGAGATAGCCTAGGATCTTCATATGCAGTTTACCATCTTCTATCTCAATTGGGAAAAGATTGTATGATTATTAATCATTCACCATTACCTAAAATGTATAATTTCTTAAACAAAGAAAATATATTTTATGAACATAATTCTGAAACTGCCGCATTTATAAAGAATTCCGATTTAGGGATTATTCTTGATATTGGAGATTTTTATAGATTGGGTGATGTAGCCCTTCTTCTAGATGAAATTGAAAATATTGAACTACTAAATATTGATCATCATAACATCACTGATTTAAAAAAGTTTGATTATAATTTTATCAATACTAAATCATCTTCTGTTGGAGAGATAATTTATGAGCTAGTAATAAATGAATTTGATAACTATATGTCGAAAGAGATTCTTGAAGGAATTTATATTGCTGTTTTAACCGACACCGGTTCATTTAAACATAATAATACTACCGAACTAAGTCATTTAATTGCTAAAGAGTCAATAAAGCGGGGTGTCGATACGACAAAAATTTATCAAAGTATTTATGAAAACTCTTCAAGAAGTCGAATTAAATTACTTGGGAATGTTATTCAGAATTTAAAATTTGACTGCAATAACCAGCTAGTATGGTTTGGTGTAAATCAAGATATGATAAAAGAAGTTGGAGGAAGCAATGAAGACTTTGAAGGCTTTACAGATTTTTTCAGATCTATTAATGGTGTAGAAATTTCTCTAATGTTATACGATTTAAAAGGTAAGGTAAGAATCAGTCTTCGCTCAAAAGGATTATATAAGGTAGATGAATTAGCTAAACAGATGGGTGGGGGTGGTCATCCATATGCTTCTGCTGCTCTTATTGAGGGAGATTTCTCAGAGGTTAAAAAAAGTGTTTTAAATTTGATATCCAACTACATAAATCAAACTAAGAAATAATAAATGAAAATTATTTTAGCAAAAGATGCAGGATATTGTTTTGGAGTAAGAGATGCTGTAAATAAAGCATATGAGATTGCTGATAAATTTGGCGAAGTATATATGTTGGGAGATATAGTACACAACGAAAATGTTGTTAGAGATTTGGAGAGTAATGGGGTCAAGGTTGTAAGTGAACTAGATCAAATTCCTGATAATAAACCTGTTCTCTTCCGAGCTCATGGTACACCAAAAGACGTATGGGATTCTGCTCATAAAGAAAATATGAACATTATTGATGCTACTTGTCCCCTTGTTCATGAAATTCATCATGAAGTAAGAGCATTGCATAAAGAAGGAAGAAAAATTATCATTATTGGGGATCATGGACATGATGAAGTGATAGGTATTGCAAGTCAAATTCCTGATCCTATTATTGTTTCATCAATTGAAGAAGCTAAGGCGCTTCGAAAAACAAAGAAGGCAGGTGTAGTAAGTCAATCAACTCAAACTATTGAAAACGTTCAAGATATTATCAATGTTTTAATGACAAAAGTTTTTGATTTAAGGTTTGTAAACACCATTTGCTATCCTACCAAAAGAAATCAAGAGCAAATTAAGGAGCTATCAGTTAACACTGATATGATGATTATTATAGGGTCATTTACGAGTGCTAATTCTAAAAGATTAACTGAATTAAGTTTGAGTAAAAATAAAAAAACTTTTCAAGTTACATGTGCTGCGGATATTGATTCAAAATGGTTTGAGAATAAGATAAGCACATTAGGAATTTCAGCTGGAGCTTCAACTCCAGACTGGATAATTGAATCTGTAATTAAAAAAGTAAAAGAAATAACTAAAACAACATCAAAGGAAATTATTTATGAGTAATAAAGATACATTTAGAGAAAAAGTTGCTCTCGCTGAAATGTTAAAAGGGGGGGTAATTATGGATGTAACTAATGTTGAACAAGCCAAGATTGCAGAAGAATCTGGAGCTGTATCCGTGATGGCTTTAGAGAGAATTCCTTCTGATATCAGAGCCGATGGTGGTGTTGCTAGAATGAGCAATCCTCAGATGATAAAAGAAATTCAAGAAAATGTTTCAATACCAGTAATGGCCAAATGTAGAATAGGTCATTTTGCTGAAGCGCAGGTATTGGAAGCCCTTGAAGTTGATTTTATCGATGAAAGCGAGGTATTAACAATAGCTGATGAAGAAGCGCATATTTTAAAACATCCTTTCAAAGTGCCTTTTGTTTGTGGTGCCCGAAATTTAGGAGAAGCTTTAAGAAGAATTGATGAGGGTGCTGCAATGATTAGAACTAAGGGTGAAGCTGGAAGTGGCAATATTGTTGAGGCAGTTAGACATATGAATATGATTAATAAACAAATTATTGAATTAACAGATAAGAATCTGGATGAAAAATCTTCTGAATTCAGAGTACCAGTTGAATTAGTTAGATATGTCTTTCAGAATAAGAAATTACCAGTACCAAATTTTGCGGCTGGAGGAATAGCCACCCCAGCAGATGCATCATTGATGATGCAACTCGGTGCAGAGACTGTATTTGTAGGTTCTGGTATTTTCAAGAGCTCTGATCCACTAGAAAGAGCTAAATCTATTGTACACGCTGTTACTCATTATAAGAATTCTAAAGAAGTATTGAATGCTTCCTTTCACCTAAAAGATGCAATGAAAGGAATTTTAATGAGTGATCTTAGTGAGAATGAGAAGTTTTCTAATCGAGGAGATTAAATTGATTGGAGTTTTAGCATTGCAGGGGAATTTTCAATCCCATTTGGAAATTTTGAATAAAATAGGAAAGACTTCGAAAGAAATTAAATTTTCAAAAGAACTTGATGAGGTTGAAGGTTTAATTATACCAGGTGGGGAATCCACAACAATTTTTAATCTTCTTAATAGAGAGAAAAATTTTGTCAGTGAAATTAAATCATTCGCTGATTCATTTCCTATACTAGGAACTTGTGCAGGCTTAATTTTAATGTCTCAATTAAAAAATGATAAGATTGTGAAATCCTTAGATATTATCGACGCATTAATTGAAAGAAATGCTTATGGTAGACAAATCAATTCTTTTTCAGCTAGTATTCAGCTAAAAAATAATTTATTTCAAGAAAGATTAATACGAGGTTCTTTTATTAGAGCACCTAAAATTATTTCTTACGGAGAAAGTACTGAACCATTTGCCTTTTTTCAAAACGAAGTAGTTGGAGTAAAGTCTGGTAAGCATTTTGGTATAACTTTTCACCCAGAAATTTTTAAAGAAACATTTATCCATGAAATATGTTTTAATTAAAAAATGAAATATTTAAATAAAATCAATTCTCCAAAAGATCTTAAAAATTTTTCTAAAAATGAATTACCTGAAATATGTGATGAATTAAGAGGGTATATTACTGATACAATTACAGAAATAGGTGGACACTTAGCTCCCACTTTAGGAGCAATTGAGATAACTACTGCATTACACTATGTCTTCAATTCTCCTGAAGATAAAATTATTTGGGATACTGGACATCAGGCTTATGCACATAAAATACTAACTGGTCGTTTTAATCAGTTTTCTACAATACGTAAAATAAATGGTTTGAGTGGATTTTTAAAAAGATCTGAAAGTGAACATGATTTTTTTGGAGCTGGGCATGCTTCTACATCTATTTCAGCTGGAATCGGTTTTGTTGAATCTAGAGAGTTAAACAGTGATAATTTTAAGGTTGTCAGCGTCATAGGCGATGGAGCAATGAGTGGAGGTTTAGCTTTTGAAGCGATGAATAATATTGGACATCAAAAGAAGCAATTCTTGCTTCTTTTAAATGATAATGATATGTCAATTAGCCCAAATGTTGGAGCATTTAGAAATTATTTATTAAAGATTTCAACTAATAGATATTACAATGCTCTTAGATCTAGGTTTGCAAAATTAATAACAAAATTTCCAAGACTTTTGAGATCTTTTTTCTTTAAAGCAGAAAAAAGTATGAAAAGTTTTTTTCTTCCAGTTACAATTTTTGAGGAGTTGGGCTTTAGGTATTTTGGTCCTGTAGATGGTCATAATGTTGAAGAATTAGTATCAGTATTAAATAGGATCAAGGATATTAATTCTCCTGTTGTTCTACATGCAATAACCAAGAAGGGTAAAGGAATTGATTATGCTGAAAAAGATCCAGTCAAATTTCATGGAGTCAAACAAAAAGAAAATAAACCTTCAATTTCCTCTTCTGTTATTTATCAAAATGTTTTTGGAAAAGAGATCGTAAGATTAGCAAAAGACAATAAAGATATTGTCGCGATTACTGCTGCTATGAAAGAAGGAACAGGCCTAGTAGAATTTGCCGAAAAATATCCTAATAGATTTTTTGACGTTGGAATTGCTGAAGCTCATGCGGTAACATTTGCTGGTGGATTAGCAGCTAGTGGAAAGATTCCTATTGTTGCAATTTATTCAACTTTCTTACAAAGAGCCTTTGATCAAATTATACATGATATTGCACTACAAAAGTTATCTGTCATTTTCTGTTTAGATCGATCAGGACTTGTTGGTGAAGATGGAGCAACCCATCATGGTGTCTTAGATATTAGTTATTTAAAGTGTATACCTGGTATGATAGTTACATCTCCTAAGGATGGGGATGAATTAAAAAATCTTCTTTTTTCAGCGACAACCTATAATTCAGGTCCAGTTACTATTCGTTACCCTAAAGACCAAGCAATTAATTATAATTCAGATGATTTAAAATTAATTCCTAAAGGTTCATGGGAAGTGTTAAAAAATGGGGAAAATTTTGCAATCTTGGCTGTGGGCTCAATGGTTTGGAAAAGCGTGGATGTTGCTAAACAGTTACAGTCATTAGGATTTAACATTGAAGTTGTTAATTGCAGATTTATTAAACCTCTTGATGAGGAATATTTAAAAAATGCTGAAAAGAGATTTAGAAAAATTATTACTATTGAAGAAGGTAATTTAGATGGTGGTTTTTGCGAAAGCATTTTATCCTATTTTTCTTCAAGCAATTCTAAAATTGATATACTAACTTTAGGCCTGCCAAATAATTTTGTGGATCATGGCACAAGAAATGAACTTTTAGAAAAAGTTGGCCTAGATAATGATTCAATTAAATTAAAAATAGAGAGCTTTATTAAAAAATGAGTAAAAATAGAGAATCCGAAAAGAATTTTAATAGTCTAAGTGGTAAAGTACTTAAAGAATTCTATACTGGAAATAAAGAATCCTTAAAACCTGGACAATTTCCCTATACTCGAGGAATCCATTCTAATATGTATCGCGGGAAAGTCTGGACTATGAGACAGTTCTCAGGCTTTAGTACACCAGAGGAAACAAATCAGAGATATAAATATTTATTAAAAAATGGACAAACCGGACTTTCTGTTGCATATGATATGCCCACATTAATGGGTTACGATCCTGACCATGAATTGTCCGTTGGAGAAGTAGGTGTTTGTGGTGTTAGCGTTGCTTCTCTTGATGATATGGAAATCTTATTTGATGGAATCGATTTAGAGAATATTTCAGTTTCTCAAACAATTAATGGTCCTGCAATTATTCTTTTTGCTTTTTATGTTGCATTAGCTAAGAAAAGAGGGATAGATATCTCAAAATTAAGAGGGACACTTCAAAATGATATTTTAAAAGAATATATTGCACAAAAAGAGTGGATTTTTCCTCCAAATCCTTCAATAAAGTTAGTAGTTGATATAATCGAATATTGTTCAAATCATATGCCTTTATATAATCCTGTTTCTATTAGTGGATATCACATTCGTGAAGCCGGATCTACTGCTGGTCAAGAACTGGCTTTTACACTTAATAACGGCTTTACATATATTGATTCATGCATCAAAAGAGGATTAGATATAGATAGTTTTGCCCATCGATTATCATTTTTCTTCAATGCGCATCAAGATTTTTTTGAAGAAATTGCAAAATATAGAGCAGCAAGAAGAATCTGGGCAAATAAACTCAAAAACGAATATGGTGCAAAAAATGAAGGTTCTTTGAAATTGAAATTTCATACTCAGACAGCTGGATGTTCTTTAACCGCCCAACAACCAGAAAATAATATCATAAGAACTGCGTATGAAGCTATGTCTGCAGTTTTGGGAGGGACTAATTCCTTACATACTAATTCTTTAGATGAAACTTTAGCTCTTCCATCTGAAAAAGCTGCAAAAATTGCTTTAAGAACTCAACAAATACTTGCTTTTGAGACAGGGGTACCAAATGTAGCAGATCCTTTGGGTGGATCCTGGTATGTAGAAAAATTAACCGATGAAATTGAAGAAGAAGCTTCAAATTATTTTGAGGAAATTAATCAGATGGGTGGTACGGTTGAGGCTGTAGAAGATGGATATTTTCAGAAAAAAATTTCTGAGTCCGCTTCTGATTTTCAAGAGCTTGTAGATTCTAAGAAAAGAATTATTGTTGGAGTAAATGAGTTTGTTGAAGAAGATGAAAAGATTGATATTGAAATTCTCAAGATTTCTCATGCAGCCGAAACAGATCAGATAAATAAAATAAAATCAATAAGAAATAATCGAAATAATTCTAGACTACAGGACAAGCTAAGTCTTTTAAAAAAGGCCTGTATAGAAAATGAAAATTTAGTTGATTATATTATTGACGTTGCTGAACATGGTGGAACCTTAGGTGAGATAGTTGATTTAATGAAATCTGTATATGGAGAATGGGAAGAATCCTTTAGTTTTTGATGAATAAGTTTTATTTAACTCTTTTACTTTCTATGATACTTGTTGTATCATGGACAATCTATTTAACTCAATATGATGAAAAAAATTTATCATCTATAAAATACTTTACAGTTTCTGAATTATCAAAAAATGTCTCTCAAATAAATAAAATGAAATTAGGGGGCAGGATATTGCCTGATAGTATAAAAATTAACCCAGATAATTTACTTGAGGTATCATTTTATGTATATGATTCAGAAAATACAGTTCTAGTTGAATATAATGGAATTCGTCCTGATTTGTTTAAAGATGACGCAGAAGTTGTTGTAACCGGTTCTTATAGAGATAATAGAATTATTGCTGAAGAGCTTCAGACAAAGTGTGCATCTAGATATGAGGGTGATTTGAAAAATAAAAGCTCAATATAATGATTTCTCAAATTGGAAGCTTGACCCTCAGTTTAGCGGGAATTTTATCATTATTTAATTTTTTTCTCTTTGTCATTTACAAACGTTCAAACGACCAAAGATACTTACAGGTTATTGAGAGAAGTTTATTGTCACAATGTATTTGTATTATTTTTGCCAACCTCTGTCTTTTAAATGAATTGTTAGTTAGTAATTTTAATTTACAATACGTTGCTCAGTATTCAAGCTATGAAACTCCTTTATTTTTTAAAATGACTGCCTTATGGGCAGGGCAAGCAGGTTCATTATTATTTTGGTCATCAATCACATCATTTTATAGCATATTTTTTATACTATATACTTTGAAGAAAATACCATCAATCAAAAACATTTCTTTTTTAATTCTTAATGTGATTTTAGCATTTTTTCTAATGCTAAATAATTTTATAGCTAATCCTTTTGAACCAGTAAGTTCAGACATAATTGTTTCCAATGGAAATGGATTAAATCCCCTTCTTCAGAATGTAACTATGGCTATACATCCACCTATGCTTTATTTGGGCTTTATTGGTACCACAATAATTTTTGTGATGGCCATTGCAGGATTAATCTCCAATGAACTTTCAAATAAATGGATTTATTCTATGAGAAAATGGTCATTATTTACGTGGACTTTTTTAACAGCAGGAATAATTCTAGGAGGATATTGGGCTTATAATGAGCTGGGATGGGGAGGATATTGGGCATGGGATCCGGTTGAGAACTCTTCTTTGATGCCTTGGTTGCTTTTAACAGCATTTATCCACACGATTATCATCCAGGAGAGGACAGGAATTTTAAAATCTTGGAACTTCTTTCTTGCTTCTGGTTCATTTATTTTAGTTATACTCGGAACATTTATTACGCGAAGTGGAATAATTTCTTCTGTTCATTCTTTTACTGCTGAATCTTTGGGGCCAATATTTTTTGCTTTTTTGATCCTTTTAATTTTAATCAGTCTGGGAACCTATTATGTCAATAAATCACAATTAATTGTAAATGATAAAATAGAATCCATTAAATCTAGAGAGGGTGGATTCCTAATTAATAATTTTTTACTAGTTATAATGTGTTTTACAATAATTTGGGGAACGCTTTTCCCAATTCTTTCTGAAGCATGGAATGATGAAAAAATTCATATAGGTCAGTCTTATTTCAACGCTTTAAATGTTCCCTTAGGAATTTTATTATTGATTCTAATGGGAATGGGCCCACTACTTTCTTGGGGAAATACATCAAGAGAATCAATTATCAAAAAATTTAGAATCCCGACTTTCTTTTCTTTTGTATTTGGCGCTGCATATTTACTTATCTATTTAAGTAAATTTGATTTTTATGTTTTTTTAACATTAATAGGAATCATTTTTACTTCAACAGCAATAGTTTCTGAATTTTATAGAATCTTTCTTAAACATAGAAAGTCAGCTCCTTTTTTTGATTCATTGCTTAGCACTTTTTCTAGAAATCGACATCGTTCAGGAGGTTATATAGTTCACATTGGTTTGACTTTAATGTTCGTCGGTTTTATTGGTAAAGCATTTGAAGTTGAGAAAGAGTTTAGTCTCAAGCCAGGAGAAGAAATATATTTTTCAAATTACATTTTCAAACTTAATGATATTTCTAGTGAAGCGAGAGGAAACCATTTTGCTTTTATTAGTGATTTTGATATTGTCTCTTCATCAAATATTTTTATCGGAAAACTTTTTCCAGAAAAAAGAGTTTACTTTTATTGGAATTCAGACCCCGAACAAAGACAACCTCATAGTGAATTAGATATTAATTCAACTTTAAGTAAAGATATTTATTCTATTTTTTCATCTTATGATGCTGAAAGAAATGTAGGTTTTTTTAAAATTATGATAAACCCCTTAGTTTCGTGGGTTTGGATTGGTAGTATTATAATGATATTGGGTGCAATTTTGGCATTTTGGCCATCAGGAATCAGGAATGGAAATATTTAACCAGCTTTTTATTTTCTTCTGCTATATTTTAGTTTTATTGTATGTTTTTGGACCTCTAATTAAAAGATAATAAGCTATGTTATCTGTAAAGAAACTTTATAAATCCTTTGGTTCAAATCATGTCCTGAAAAATCTTTCCATAGACTTTCCTTTGGGAAAAATAATAATGATTATAGGTAATAATGGATCTGGTAAATCAACATTGCTTAATTGTCTTTCCCAAACTACTGAAATAGATAGGGGAAGCATCAATAAAAATGGATTTAAAACATTTTTTTTAAGTGATAAGGACAACGTAATTGGAAATTTAACTATCCAAGAAAATATTAAGATTATCACTTCTCTTTATAATACAGATTTTAACAATGATATTTTTAATAAGTATGTCAATCAGCTTAATTTAAATGAACAACTAGATAAACAACTAAAAAACTTATCCAGGGGAAATCTTCAAAAAAATAAAATGTTAATGGCGCTTTGTACTAATTGGAACTACTTATTACTGGATGAACCTTTTTCAAATTTAGATGACGATTCAATCAATACTCAAAAACATTTAATTAATAAATTAAAATCTGCAAATCGAACTGTGATTTTTTCAACTCATAATCATCATTTATTTAAAGAAATTGCGGATGAAATTTACTTAATTCAATCTGGATCAATGCAAAATGCTATTTAGTTTAATCAAGAATGAAATAATTATTGAGATAAAGTCATCATTTAACTTATTTTACATAAGTTTTTTTGCTTTATCTTCTTTAATACTTCTATTTTTTTCTATGCCATTAACATTCTTAAATGACCCAAATATTCTCAGCAGTTTTTTTTGGATTATTATTTCTTTTTCATCAATAAAGGTAGTTGAGAATTCATTTGCAAGAGAAAAAGAATATGGAATATATGATTTAATTTATTCTTCTCCTATTGATGGACATTTATTTTTTTTAAGTAAGCTTTTAGTCTTTACTTCTGTCTTATTGATTATCGAATTTTTTATTTTTCTTTTTTATTCTTTATTAAATCCTCTGATTTCAATTAGTGATTTGACAATTCTCTTTCCTTTATTTTTGATTGCAAATATTTCAATAATTTCATTGGCAATTATTGTTTATTTAATGACATCTTCAGAAAGAGTTAAGAGCTTTCTTTTCCCGCTAATATTTTTCCCTTTACTAACCCCAATTCTAATTAATAGCTCTCGAATTTTTACGAATGTATATATTGACGGGAATATAAGTAGCTTACCTTCCATTATGATTTTATTGAGTTACAGTTTAATTTCGGTTATATTGGGCGTTCAATTTTTTAATACATTAATTAAAAAGTAAATGAATTTAGCATTATTTATAATTACAATTTTTTTATTTTTCATCAACCTCATTGCTATAATTTTCTTTACTCCAATGGTTCCTGATCAAGAATGGGCACAGAAAATATTCTATCTTCATGTTCCTGCTGCTTGGTCTGGGTTTTTGGCTTATTTTTTTGTAATGATTTCGAGTATTTTATATCTTCTTAAAAGAGATTTAAAGTACGATCGTTTAGCTTTGGCATCTGCAGAGGTTGGAACGCTATTTATTGCTTTAGTATTGATAACTGGGCCTATTTGGGCTACACCAATCTGGGGTAAACCTTGGGTGTGGGAACCAAGGTTAATTACTACATTGCTGCTTTTTATCCTCTATGTAGGATATTTTATTCTAAGAAATATAGGTCTCTATCGACAAAGAGCTGCTTTAATTTGTAGTATTTTAGGAATTATCGCTTTTATTGATATTCCGATTATCTTTACCTCTGTAACTTTTTGGGCAGAAGAAATCCAACTTCACCCTCAAGTTGAAATGAATAAACAACCTTCAGGAATATTAAATTATTTTCTTTTTTCACTATTTGTTTTCACATTTTTAATGGTTACAATGGTAAATTTGAAGAATAAGATTTTAACTTTAAAAGATTCTAAATTATAAATGTACGAATATTTTAATTATTTTCTCTTTTCTCTAATAATTGTTGTTGGTGCTATTATTATTTGGTTTTTGGTTAATTTTAATAATTTAAAAAAACTTTAAGGGGATTTTATGGATAGAAAAGTTGTTCACATTGTAGGTACTGGTACAATAGGAGAGCCATTAATTGGAATGCTTTGTGAAATGAAAAGTAAGCTTGGTATCGATGAGATTACATTTCACAAGCATTCACCGACCACTGCCGACCTTCCTAAAATAAAAAATTTAATCCGTAAAGGAGCTAGACTTTCAGTTTTAAAAGAAAGAATAGATGAATTCAAAGCAATTGGCCTTGAACCTGATTTTTCAATGGAAGAAGCTATCGCACGATCTTCAGTTGTTATTGATTGTACTCCAAAGGGATTTGGCAACCTTAATAAACAAGAATTTTATATGCCCTACAAAGATCGAGTTAAAGGGTTTTTAGCTCAAGGAAGTGAAGATGGATTTGGTAAAAAATATGCAAGAGGTATTAATGATCACGTTATTTCATTAGAGGACCAATTTTTACAGATTGTCTCATGTAATACACATAATATTGCATCTTTAGTTCAGACTTTAGCATTGAATAGTGGTCCTGATAATCTAATTGAAGGCAAATTTGTATGCATTAGAAGAAGTAGTGATATTAGCCAATCTTCAGGTTTTGTTCCATCTCCAACAGTAAATAATCATAAAGATGAAGTGTTTGGTACTCATCATGCTAAAGATGCCAATGCACTTTTTGCAACAATGAATTTAGATCTTAATTTATTTTCTTCTGCAATGATCGTAAATAGTCAATATATGCATGTTGTCTGGTTTAACTTAAAGGTTAAGGAAGCTACATCAAAAGAAAAGGTAATAAAACTATTAAGGGATAATGATCGAATTGCATTGACTGAACATATGTCAGCTAATGAAATATTCTCATTTGGAAGAGATCAGGGTTTTTATGGAAGAATTCTTAACCAAACTGTTGTCGTTGAAAGCACTATTAATGTTAAGAATGGTAATGAAATTTGTGGATTTTGTTTTACTCCTCAAGATGGAAATTCCTTACTATCATCAATTGCTGCAACAATTAGGTTTTTGAATCCACATTCTTTCCAAGATAAAATTAATAATTTACTTCCATTTTTTTATGATAGGATTTAATGTTGAAATATCACAGAATTGTTTCGGAGCTTCTTGAAGAAAATACTTATATAGTTTATCAAGATAAGAAATGTTTAATCATTGATCCTGGTCTTGGATTTAAACTCTTTAAGCAAATTATTGAAACCGAACAATTAACTCCCTTAGCAGTACTTTGTACTCATGCTCATTTTGATCACGTTGCAGGAGTGAGCGAGTGTTTAAATGAATACAATATTCCCTTTTACTTATCAAAAAAAAGTAAACCTGTAATAGATAATTTTGAATTAATGTCAAATTATTGGGGAATTAATGCTGTTAAACCTGAAGTGACTAATTGGATTAGCTCAGATACCAATAAACTATCAATTGATAATTTTGATATTCAAATATTTCATAATTCCGGTCATTCTCCAGGATGTATAAGTTTTATTTTTGATAATTTGATTTTTTGTGGGGACTTAATTTTTAAAGGATCTATTGG
>JALRJJ010000005.1 GCA_023255095.1 bacterium | reverse complement strand
TATTGTTCATGCTTCAAATATCATTGCATTCTTAGATACTTTCATTGCTATCCTTGCTGGAGTTGCCATTTTTACAGTGGTATTTTCTTCGGGGTATTCTCCAACCGCTGGACCTGGACTTGTTTTCCATGTTTTACCACCGTTACTGGCGAAATTACCTTTAGGGTATATTATGTCGATTATGTTCTTTTTACTCTTATCAATTGCGGCGATCACCTCCGCTATTTCGATTCTTGAGGTCAGTGTAGCCTATTTAATGGATGAGTTTAGTTTTTCAAGAAAAAAAGCAACTTCAATCATGGCAATAGCAGTTTATCTTGCAGCGATTCCTTGCGCTTTATCATTTAATGTCTTGAGCGATGTAACTTTGAACATTGGAGCTAAACCATACACTATATTTGACATTTTTGATTACCTAGCTTCAAATATCTATCTTCCTCTTGGAGGATTCTTTATTGCATTGTTTGTGGGGCATGCTTGGGGTGTAGATAAAGCTATTAAAGGTCTATTAATGGGCGACTCAAATAATTCAAGATTTGGAAACTCAATTTTTAAAAATGCAACTGTAGTGAGTGTTTTCGGATTTCTTGTAAAATTTATCAGTCCTTTATTAATCTTTTTAGTCTTTCTTTATCAATTTGGATTAATTTAATCTGATGAGAAAAAGAATATTTCCTGTTGGGTCTAGCGGATTTATTTTTTTTCAAAATTTGTTGTCTAAGATTCAAGAAGAGACTGTAAATCGAAGAGAAAATATCATTTATCTTTTGATAACCCTTATCCCTTATCTTTATTATTTAGAGAGAAACGTAATGAGTCCTCAATTTCTTTATTTTGATTGGACAAGTTTCTTGATTCACTGGGGAACAATAATCCTCATTTACGGAGCACTTTCGTTATTGTGGCATCAATACCCTATGTTTAGCATGTTTCGAGCCGTGAGAGTGGATTCTCAGTCTAATTTTGTCTTGTTATTTGTGATCATAACAGCGGTTTTAGGGCTGTTTTCAATGCAAATTTTTGCTTTATCATTAATTTACTTAGTATTATATCTACTTTATCGCTCTCAAAAGCTTAAAACAGTCTTACTTTCATTGTTATTATTAATCATTGTTTTCATCGTTGGGATTCAAAATGAGAACCCTATTTTATCATCCACTGTTTTGGTTTCTTTTCCAGTTTTAATTTGGTATCTATTGTTTAAAAAAGAGTCCACCATGATAGCGTTTCGTAAAGCTTTAGCGCTTTTTTTAATCCTATTTATATCCTCAAAAGAATTTTCTGCGGGAATATTTTTTATGTTCTATTGGTTTATTTTAAGCCAATATGCATATTTTGTAAGGAATGAAAAATTTCGTTGGTTAGAGTTTGACTAAAATTATTCTTCTTCTTTAACAGCTTTTTTAGGAGCCTTATTTGAAGAAAGTGAATTAACATGAATTGTTAATTTAGATTTTTTTCTAGCAGCATTATTTTTATGAATCAAATTTTTACTCGCCATTTTATCAATAAAAGAGATTGCATCAGTATAAGTTTCCTGAACAGATGTAGAATCAGAGTCTTTCATAACTTTCTTGATAAGAGTACGCATTTTAGATTTATTTTGAGCATTGACAGCTCGACGTTTTAAATCTTGTCTATCGCGTTTAATTTGTTGTTTGTGTCTATCCATAAAAAATGCTACGCAAATTATCTTAGTTAGAAATTGATGTCAATATATTTCTATTATGATTATTTTAACCCATTCAATCAATAATGTGTAGTGAAATGAAACGTAAACAGCTTACCGGATTACTTGAAGCAATTCAGAAAAATGATTTCTTAGCCATTTCAGATTTGATGAATGCCGTTGAGAAAAATCAATTTTCTCGTCAAGAAGTATCAAAAGCAATTTTTTCTAATTCTCAATCTGCTTTAAAAATTGGAATTACGGGTCCTCCAGGAGCAGGAAAAAGTTCTTTGATGAATAAATTAATTCCTCTCTTGAGAAACCAAGGTCTCTCAATTGGAGTAATAGCTGTTGATCCATCTAGCCCGGTTTCAGGAGGATCATTTTTAGGGGATAGAGTACGCATCACTAATTCTTTGCAAGATAATCAAGTTTTCATTCGAAGCATGGGTTCCAGAGCTGAGTTAGGAGGAGTGACTGAGCTTGCTGAGGATTTTAGTGACATTTTAGCTTTTAGTGGAAAAGATATTATTTTCATCGAAACGGTTGGAGTAGGTCAATCCGAATACGGAGTTTATGAAATTGCCGATTTGACTTTATTTGTTTTTGTCCCTGAATCTGGGGACGAAATTCAGTTGCTAAAAGCTGGAATTCTAGAGTTAGCTGATGTATTTGTGGTGAATAAATCCGATCGAAAAGATGCAAACCTTTTAGTCAAATCCATTACGAATATTATGTCGTCTACCAAATCAAATTTTTCCGATATACCAATTATTAAAACAAGCTGTAAACAAGAAGAAGGAATCGATGAATTGTCAAATGTTATTGCTTCCAGTTTCAAATCACGATTTGATAATGCTAACATAGTCGCAAGAAAAAAGGTAAGATTTGAACGTAGAATTAAAAGTTTAGTAGAAAAAGAGATATTGAAAGAATTTTGGACTGATACTCGTCTCAAAAAATTTGAAGAAATAATCTCAAAAGATAATAAGACCATCTCTCCATATGATTTGATTAAAAAAATTAAGGATGTCAAATGAAGACTGGAGAAATGTCAATCTTTGATCATTTAGAAGAATTGAGATGGAGAATATTTAAATCCTTAGGTTCAATTTTCTTATTTGCAATCTTAACTTTCAACTTTGCAGATACCCTTGTTGAGTTATTAATAGCGCCTACTAAAAATATTTCTCAACAACTCGCCTTGCAAGTCTTAACGATTCAAGGGATGTTTGTCTTAAAATGGAATTTAGCTTTTATTGGTGGAATCATTTTTTCAATTCCCATCATTACAATTCAATTGTGGAAATTTATTTCTCCAGGATTATACCAGAAAGAGCAAAAGATTCTTCTACCCATTATTTTATCGGCTTTTGCCTGCTTTATCATTGGAGGTGTGTTTGCCTATAAAATTATTTTACCATTCTCGCTGGATTTTTTTTCATCGATGATTACGGCCAACATTCAAAATAACTTTTCAATTAATTATTATTTTAGTTTTGTACTGGCATTGATCCTAGGTTCTGGTTTAGTTTTTGAATTACCTGTTATCTCTTTTTTATTTTCATCTATTGGTCTTTTGACTCCTGATTTTCTTCGAAAATATCGTAGAGAAGCCATTATGATTGCAGTAATTCTCTCAGCAATTATTACTCCACCTGATCCAATCAGTTTATTTATTCTTGCCATTCCAATTTGCTTGCTATATGAAATCAGTATTTTTATTTCAATGCTTGCTAATAAAATTTTCAAGAACTAATTATGAAAAGAATTCTGGTTATACGGATGAGTTCAATTGGAGATATTGTTTTAGGCACTTCATTTCTTTCTTCCGTTAAAAACCAATTTCCAGATGCTAAAATTGATTTTCTGATTAAGAAAGAATTTGCTCCCATTCTTTCAAAGCACCCACAAATCAATCGATTGATTTGTTATGAAAAAGCTAAAGGTTTTAAAGGTTTGATTAATTTGATTATAGAACTTCGTTCAAAAAAATATGATTCTGTTTTTGACATCCATAATGTGTTTCGATCAAGATTGATAGGGTTATTTTTAAGGAATGTTAAAAGAATTCAAAAACCTAGATGGAAGCGACTTCTTCTTTTTTATTTCAAGAAAAACCTTTTTTCCAGCAGTTTTTCCCATATTAAGATGTACCACACTTTGTTGCCTGATATTATGGAATTTCCACTGACTAATTTGCATCTTGAGCAGAGTGATCTAGATGCTGCTAAAAGTATTTTAGATCAATATAATATTCATAAGCCTTTTATTGCTCTTGTGCCTGGAGCTGCTTGGGAACAAAAGCAGTGGCCGAAAGAAAAATATAATACCTTAATAGATAATCTAAATAAAAATAAATCATTCAATTTTGTTCTCTTGGGAGGACCTAATGATACGATTTGCGATGAAATTGAATCCAAAAAAAGTTTAATAAATCTGAAAGGAAAAACATCGCTTTTGGAAGCAATGTCTTTGTTAAAACTTGCACAATTTACGATTGGAAGTGATACTGGTTTAGTTCACATTTCAGAGGCGCTTGGAACGCCGGTTGGGATGATTTTAGGTCCAACTTCTAGAGAAACTGGTGCAGGAGTAAATCATGCGAATTCATTTAATTTTCAGGTGGATAATTTATCATGTCGTCCATGCTCTCAAAATGGAAAGAGGAAATGTTATCAATCAAAGCAATTTTGTATGGAAAATCTTGAACCCCAACTAATCGCAAAAACAGTATTGAGCCAGTTATGATTTTTAGAATTTTTTATTCTGTGATAAACCTTGTAGTGGTTTTATTAGCATTATTGCTTTCTCCATTAAGTAAAAAGCTTAGAATAGCTATTAAAGGAAGAGTTCATTCTATCAAAAAACTTAAAGCACTCAGAGCTCAATTTCCAGAAAGTGATATTTTATGGTTTCATGCGTCTTCATTAGGGGAATATCTTCAGATAGAGCCAGTTATCAATCAGATTGGCAAAAGTGGTTCAAAAATTGTAGTGTCTTTTTACTCGCCTTCAGGATATGAAAATGTCAAAAATAATAATATTGATTGTAAAATATTTCTACCTTTTGACTTTTTATGGATGGGTTCTATGGCATTGAGGACAGTTCTTCCAAAAAAATTAATTTTCACTACGTATGATGTTTGGCCCAATTTTATCTTTGTCGCAAACAAAATGTCAATCCCCACTTTTTTAGTGTCTGCAAAACTTGATTTGCAATCTTCCTCTTTATTTAAAAGGTATATCTACAAAAACGTATATAAAGGTTTATCTCATATTTTTGCTGCAACTACTAAAGATCAAAATGAGCTAGAAAAATTTCTTCCTGGTAAAAAAATTGAAATGCTAGGTAATGCTCGCTATGACTCAATTCTATCAAAAATTAGCTCTATTGATTTTCAATCATCTATCCAGGATAGAAATCATCGAAAAGCGTTATTGTTAGCAAGTATTAAAAGAAGTGATAATGCAACTTTATTCCCGAAAGTTTTTTCAATGCTTGATGAAAAATTATTTGAAAAGATTATAATCATTCCACATGAAGTGGATGAAGATACAGTGACAAGCTATGAACAAATCATTAAGTCAAGAGGACATTCATATTGTAGAATAAGTTCCATTATTGATATTCAAGGCATTGAAGAAAAGATAATTCTTGTTGATTCAATTGGATTACTCTATCAGTTCTGTTGGCAATCATTTTTCTGCTATGTTGGCGGAGGATTCTCATCTGGTGGAGTGCATAACCTAATAGAACCAGCAGTCGCTTCTAATATCATTTTTTTTGGACCAAACTATCGAAATAACAATTTATTTGATGCTGAAGGATTAATGAATACAAATGCTGCATTTAAGATTGATAGTGGGGAGGATTTTTTAAAAAAACTTTCTGCATTTTTTCACAATGAAGAAAAGTTTTTGAGTTCTGCTGATGAAGGAGCTAATTTTGTTAAAGAAAATAGTGGTGCAGTCTCAAAACTATTAGAAAGGTTAATCAATGAGTAAGTTATTTCCAGCTAAAGACTTTTTTCTTATTCCCAATTTGATAACCTATCTCCGATTCATATTGATCGCTCCAATGATTTATACTTTCAATAATGGTATGAAAGATTATTTCTACATAATCCTTTTTGTTTCTTTGTTCACTGATTTTATTGATGGAATCATTGCTAGAAAATTAAATCAGACATCTGAATTAGGTAAAACCTTAGATCCAATAGCAGATGGAATTACACTTTTTGCTTTTACGATTCTTTTGACTAAAAAGGGATTGATTGGCTTGTGGTTTTGTTGGTTCTATTTTTTGAGACAATTGGTATTATTAATTTTTTCTTTAGTGTATGTACCAAAATTAAAAACCGTAATTGGCTCAAATTTTCTGGGCAAAACTGGAGTTTGTGTTTTAGCTATCGTTCTTTGCATTTATGCAATTGAATTACCTCAATTTTATTCCTATACAAATACTTTACTAATCATAGCCGCAGTATTATTATCTTTAAGCTTGAGTGACTATATCAAATTTTTCTTGATTCAAAAATAAAACATTTTGTCATACTTATTATTGTTTTCTTATTTCAATAAAGTTAAATTAAAGAGACAAAATGACATACTTTAAAGTCAGTACAAATTATATACCCTCAGGGGATCAGCCAGAAGCAATTGAACAGATTGTTGCGGGGATTAAATCTAATGTTAAGCACCAAACATTATTAGGAGTTACAGGCTCAGGAAAAACGTTTACTGTAGCTAAAATAATTGAGAAAGTTCAAAAGCCAACCTTGGTTATTTGTCACAATAAAACTTTAGCGGCTCAATTATTTTCTGAACTTAAAAATTTATTTCCCAATAATGCCGTCGAATACTTTATTAGCTATTATGATTATTACCAACCTGAGTCTTATCTTCCAGTGACTGATACGTTTATTGAAAAAGATTTTTCGATGAATGAAGAAATTGATCGTTTAAGACTTAAAACCACAAGTTCATTGATTGAGAGAGAAGATGTCATAGTCGTAAGTTCTGTTTCGTGTATTTATGGCTTAGGTTCTCCTGAAGAGTGGAAAAAACAATTAGTCCAATTGAAGATTAACGAAGAAGTTTCACTTCAAAAATTATCAGCTGCATTAGTAGACATTTATTATCAGCGAAATGATCAAGTGCTAGAACGATGTAATTTTTCTATTAAGGGTGATGTATTTGAGATTTTTCCAGCCTATGCTGAAAATCCTATAAGAATAGACCTTTTTGATGATAAAGTTCAATCGATTGTCAAATTTGATTCGCTAACTGGTGAAGAAATGGAAGAATTGAGTAACTGTTCTCTTTTTCCTGCTCGTCATTTTGTTTCAGATAAAGATCAAAATGATTCTGTAATTAAGGAAATCAAAAAGGATTTGAAAAGTCAATTGGCTTTTTTTAATAAAAATAAAAAATTTTTAGAAGAACAAAGATTAAACCAGAGAACAAATTTTGACATTGAAATGATAAGAGAAATTGGATATTGTTCTGGAATTGAAAATTATTCAAGATACTTTGATAAAAGAAAACCAGG
>JALRJJ010000132.1 GCA_023255095.1 bacterium | reverse complement strand
GAACTGTAGCCACCATACCATTTCCATCTGTTATTACGTAATCTACCCCTTTATTTATATCAAGCTTTTCAAGCTCAGTAGGGGCTATATTTTTGACGGACCAGTCCATACTATTGTAGATAATAGGCACTGCTAAATTTTCATGTACAAAGTCGGTAAATCCTCTATCCTGCGAATACAGTGACATATTGTTTTTCCATTATATATTATGAAATTTCGAAATACTCTTGCTCCGCAACTACAGTATCAAAGAGCCCGACATCTTCTCCAGCATGTTTATTGATTCCCGTGTACTCAAGACTAGCATCCTCATAACGCTCAAATTTATAAACCGCATCATTCATCAATGAACTGTTAAATACCCCAAGGCTAACCAATAACTCAAAATCCGTAACATCTAATGCGGTTACTTTTTTAAACAAACCTGGCTCAAGTTCGGTAATAACATCCGTCAAACTTCTCTCTCTGAAATCAGTTAAATACATAAAGACTGGAACTCTCGTAGCGAACTTAATAAGTTTTTCTTGAATTTGCTTTCTAAGACTTTTATATTCTTTTTCTTCAGCAGTAAGTTCTTTTTTCTCTTTTTGAGTAAACTCTGTTTTTTCTTTCTTAGCTTTCTTAACTGATTCTGACTTATTAATAACTGTTTCAATATCTTGATTTAAAGTTCTAAAGCCCTCAATATTCATTAAAGCTTCCATCGCTTGAGAGTTGCTCATCAATCTAGACAAAGTCTCATTATCAACATTAACTAATAATGCACTTTCCCATCTTCTAGCAAGAAGAGTTGCAGTTGTTCCGCTCATAGACATATCAAGTACACCTTTAGCATCAATCTGCTTCATTGAGCTTCCATCATAAGCTAGTACTGGCAGGAACTTAATAAATTCCGCAACTTTTTTCTCAGGATTTGATTCTCCTAAATTGAGACGGCAACTATAGTCAGCTATTTGGCTAAGTGCTCTATTAGGTGCAAAGTCAAATACATAGCACTCATTTTTTATTATCTCAACTTCATTTGGGTCTAACCCTGTCGGGTTTTTAATAGTCCATGGAGTCTGTACCCTAAATGCTGCCTGAAAATATGTTTCAGGACTAGACGAATTACGAAGCATAAAAATTCCCGACCATGGTTTAACAGATACACCAGTGGTAAGCTTTCCACAAGACAGTGTAATTGTTTTAGTTTTAAGCGGATCTTCCATTGCTTTATAAACTGGAGGCAAAGCTTCAACACCCAAACCTGCATCTATTCCTGCAGCTACAACAATATTGTATTGATGGTAAAAATTATTATGTCGATCACTCATTAAATTCTTCATTGCATGACAAGCTGCAACTGTTGGCAAAAACCAAAAGGTATGGGTTAATATATTTAATAGTCGAGTGTCAGAGAATGGCATTGGTGGTTTCTTATGCCCAAGCCTAAGATTATCTAAATTAGTTGGTTGATGAGAACCTCTAATAAGGTCCAACCATTTTTGAACCTCGTCCTCATAAGTAAATTTTGCATCCTTGCCTTTTCCTTTTGCCTGAAAAAAAACGTTTAAATCAAATTCATTAAATTCTGAAGTTAAAGCAATATCACGAATATCATCAGGCATCCTATAGGTGAGCATAACCATTCTAGGGAGAGATGCATATGGATTTTCACCATCTTGCCATTCTTCTTTGGCTTTTTGTTCATCAGAATATGTCCAATTGAATATTTGTTCTTCAATAAACTCACCTGACTCTATAGCTCTAAATGGTGTACCTGATAAGTAAAGATAGTGTTTTGTTTCAATAGGTAAGATATCTTCATCAAAATCTTTAACATTACCTAAATCCATATCTACCTCTTTGTCTTCGCCTGCGAATAAATCCTTCGACTTTTCACGCCATGCACCATAATGATATTCGTCAAATATAACGCAGTCCCATTTTGTCAAATGAACCCATTCATTCTTGGCTTTAATACCGCCAGTGTTAGTGTTTTTACCTAAATAGTCTTGGAATGATCCAAAGCAAATAAATGGCTTTGACTCATCAGCATCATCAAATTGCAGACTGTCTTTTGATATAAATTGCCAACCATCAAAATCTTTATGCGAATTAAGGTCATCTTCCCAGGCACTCTGAACAGCTGGTTTAAAAGTAAGTACTAATATTTTTGTCCAACCCATTTCCAGTGCAAGTTGATAAGCAGCGAAAGTCTTACCAAAACGCATCTTGGCATTCCAAAGAAAGTGAGGTATTTTATTTTTTTCTTTTTTTCTAAAGTCTCTAAAGTGGTTTGCAGCCTTTTCAACAGCAGCTGCTTGTTCTGGGCGCATTTTAAAATCAAGATTACGAGAGCGACTAGAACTTTTTTTATCTCTGACTGCAAGAATTGCTGAAATTACATCTTCTTCATTGCATTTAAACCATTCACCTTCAGTATTAATAAATCCATCTTTTTTTAACTGCCTATGAACGTCATGATCATTAAAGCTAGAGCCATCACTACGCATGGCAGATTCATCAACAAGAATATTAAACTTAGACATAGTGGCACCTACTTGCTCAGCTATTCTTTCCTGTGCTGACCTAACAGTAAAGCCAACTTTTAATTGACCATGTCGAGAAATATCATCTGGCAAACTATAAGCATAAATGGTTGGGCTTGATTCCGACCTAACCGGAAAAAGATCACTCATTATCAATCTCCATTGGTCGAATCATTGATTCAATAAATGCAATTTCTTTTGAGTCTAATTTGTATTTTTCATAAAGTTTCTCGTCTGTCCAGGTTTTGTTAAATTCCTGTATAGGGACAAATTGATAAGCTCCCTTAGTAGCATGCTGCGTGTTCTTCTTTAAAGTAACCATAAAATGAAAAAACTTAGTCTTAATGTAACTCATAACATTTCTAGCCTCTTCTTTGTTTTTTAATGGTCCAAAAACTATATATGTTTCACTACAGCATGATCCTGGTTCAGAGTATATTGGCTTAATGAGGTCTGTTTTACTATCGCCACTGCCAATTGCATATGGTGTGATAACCTTATGCATATCTATCCAGTCATGATTTTGTACAACCTCTTCGCTTTTTATATAGCCAATACCTTTATTCTGATAAAGCTTAATTGACTTATGAAATGATTTTTTCTGGCCTTTAAAAGCGGTGGTTAGGCCAAATGGTTTTCTGGAGCTTATTATGGTACTAATGGAGCTTTCATTTAACGCCGCTACTTTTCTAAATATAGATATGGCTTCGTTATACCTTATAAATATATCTGTGCCTTCCTCAAGTAGGGGTCTTGTTGACTCTGAAAGTATCTTTCCTTCTTTATGGGTAGAGATATTGCAATCACCCTTATAATCACGCTCCCAAAGAAAGTAATTTACTCCACCTTTAATATCGACACCAGGAAAACACTCTGAAGCATCGATAAAATCATGAATTAACTTAATTCTATTGTCATTTAGCATACTTTTTCTAAAGGCATCAAGCCCCTTTCCACCCGAGAACCATCTACTTGGAGTAATCATTGTCAGATATCTAGGATTTAATTTTTGTGCTTGTTCTATAAATTTATGATAAATGGGTATTGCGCTAGCTGATGCACCACCATCACTTAATTGATAAGGCGGGTTACCAATGATTACATCAAATTTCATATCAAATAACTCCTTGGGATTGAATGTATGAATAAACTGATATGCGTATGTTTCAAGTTCATCACCTCTAGAATAGTTTTTTTCACTTGCACCGCAATATTTACATGAACCTTTTTGCCATGTATGTTCAACTTTATCGAATAGAATATTGCCCTGATCGTTACTAAATTCATCACATATTGAATATTTTCCATTAGCCTTTTTGGAGCAATAAACACTTCTTCTTGAAAGAAGTGAAGTAAGCTCAGTAATAGCTATGCCGAATAACTGATTCTTAAAAATATGATTAACTCTTGTCTGTTTGTCTGGAATTTCCTCTTTTAGGCCATCCATTAATCTTTTAGCAATTTCACGCAAAAAAACGCCAGATTTAGTAACTGGATCTAAAAAAGTTATATCTTTATTTTGAAATAAACTTTGTGGCAATAAATCAAGAATATCATTAACTAATTCAGGTGGTGTAAAAACCTCATCATTACTTAAGTTAGATAAACAAGTTAAAACATCTGGATTGTAGTCAATTTTGTCAAGCATTAGCAATTTCTAAAAAGTGGGTAGGCGGATAATCTTTAAGTGGTTTTGGAATATAGGCTTCTTCACCAAGATCAGAGAATAAAGGGAGCTCACTAAGTGAAGCCTGATCAATCATAGACTTGTAACAAAAATCTTTTCTTTTTATCTTGCTTCCACTGATAGAGGTCCACTCAGAAAATACAATCGGCCTCGGTTTCTCATCCACTGTCTCAAGAGATAGTGCATTCCCTATAACGATGTTCTTTTCTAATATAAATTTCACAGAATTTCTAACCTTATCATTAGTTTTTGTCTTAAAAAATTTTGTGTAAATTTCATTAAATATATTAAACAGTCTTTCCCTACATTCAGTCGTATTATCCTCAAGCAAATCAATTCCATAAATACTCGAAACTGCTATTACTGCATTTCTTTCAAACTCTAATTGGCTTTTTTTATAGCGCTTTTGAACTACAGCAAGCTTTCGTCTTAAAATTTCTGCCAAAAAATTACCCGTTCCACAGGCAGGTTCTAAAAATTTAGATTCTATACGATCAGTTTCTTGCTTTACCAAATCAAGCATAGCATTGACCTCACGTTCAGAGGTAAAAACTTCTCCATGATCCGCTACTCTTTTTTTAGTCTTTAATTGCACATTCATAAAAAAATATTTTATCCAAAAAAATTCCTAGACTAGTCCAATATGGAATATTAAAAATACATCGATTCTAAAATTAGTTTTGTTTTTTTTGAGGTAAACTTCATTTTAATAATGGAGATTAACTTATGGTCATGGGTGGTTTAATTGCTTATTCAGAAGAATATTTAACTCAGACAAAGCAATATATTAAAGACTTTGACAAATTCGGAGACAAGGTTCCATCTATTGATGGATTGGCACTTGCATTAGGTATTAGTCTGAAAACTTTATATGATTGGGAAAAAGATCCTGATAAAGTAGAATTCAGTTTGGCTACGGATATTTTGAGAAAGGAACAAATACGATTAATTAGACTACGTAACATAGAATAAAATTGACAGCACTCTAATAATCGCATCGATTATCAAAATTGTCTCATTCACTTCTCTTAGCTAGCCCATATTGCCCAGACAATAAGGGCAATTATTATTGAAAACATAAACACGAAACCAAGCCCCATGGCATCAGTATGCTCAAGATATGGATAGCCGCTGTCCATCTTGCCTTCTACGGCAGATTTCCAAAAAAAACCTTGTAGAAATAACCATATCGTAAATACTGCAGCAGAGTTATTTTGATAGATTAGATACAGGCTTAATGGACCAAATATATACATCAATCTCAATCCCCATCTAATAATCCCCATACTTTCTGCATTTGGTGAAAAAAGCTCTGCTCTACCCTCGGATTTCAATCGATTGTATTCCTTGTAGACAAGCTTGTCTTCAAGTATCTTGAATAAATTCATCTACCCCCCTGTCAAAGTTCTCTAGGAATTTGTAGGTATCTTGAACACCTTCTTGGTAACCCTTCCTGTATTGCCATCTAGCATATGGCATCATAAGTGTCCATAATGCTATGATGATGACAATGAATAACTCTGGTGTCATAAGTTCACCACCTTGCCTTTGAAGGCAATTGAATTTGGTTTCAGCCCATTCTCAGAGAGCCTCTTGGCAACCTTTGGAAAAGGGGTTATGTGTTCTTTTTCAAGAGATTTAAGTAGCCCTGGATGTACTTCAAACAGTCGTCTTTCTAAATCCTTAATGCCTTCTTTATCGCTGAATGAAATCATTCCACAAGCATTGCATGAAACATTTGCATCAATCAGGTGTTTTAATGCCTTGAATGGCAGTTCATAGCTTGATGGTATGGCATTAGTTAAGGTATGAAACTCCTCTGGATTAGTGCCCTTTATAGATACCCTCACATGTAGATTCTTGAATCTAGTTAATTGATTAGCAAACTCCTTGTCATTTCCAAGAGTCATACCATTCGTCTCTAGTACATATACATAATCTGATTGGTCTACCAAATCTAGTAGTTCAAATAGGTGTTGTCTTCCTAATGTCCCCTCGGATGCAGAAGCAGATATGAGCTTGTGTCCATTAAGCTTAGCTGTATTATCAAGTGCGTCAAACACTTCCTGGGGAGTGTAAAATTTACCCGTTGATTGAGGACGGAATACTGGCTTATCTGAGAAGCAGAACTTACATCTAAGATTGCAGCCCACCTCAACTGCAGAGGTGGTACCGCCATAGAATCGCAGTGGACGCGAAAGCTTGGCATACTTTCGCTTGTTTCCGTCCACCACGATAGACTCCATCTTCTCAGTAAGTTTGATAGGGTCATAGCCTTTCATGACTCTACTGCTTAGTTGTTGAAGCATTGCTTTTGCCATATAGCAACTTGTTCTGAGTATCCATAATTTTTCTGGTTACTCCTTTCTTGACATCACCCATGAATGTCTTGCCACCATTCTTTTCTGCGTGATTCCACTCATACTCAATCAAATCCTCAAGGAATGATATTGGTGATGCACCTTTTTCATTGTCAACACATGCCTTATGAAGTCTTTTCAATGCTTGAGATTTGTCCTTGTCACCCATCTTTGACTTCTCGACTGAATTTTGAAGCATATCGATTGTCTCATCCATTGCTTTGATATCAATTGGATGAGGTCTACCATCCTTCCCGCCAATGGCGAATGAGAATCTAGCCGGGTCTTCAAACCTTGACTCATCGCCATGAATAACTTCAGATGCCATTGCAAGTGATTTTAAGGTTCTTGGTCCAACGCCTTTCATCATCACCAAATCTTCAAACTTATTGATATCTCCGTTGTAGGCCATATTCAATACTGAGCCTAGTCTTA
>JALRJJ010000067.1 GCA_023255095.1 bacterium | reverse complement strand
CCTGCTCTTCTTCATTAGCTTCTGTTGAATCGGACATCTCCATGTCATCTTCAGTTGTTTCTACAGTTTCTTCTTTTTCTCGCTTAGGTTCTTGAACAGAAAAAACTGCAATGTCTTCTGGGGTGATAACTTCCAGGTCTTCTGGCTGGATAATATCTTTAACGAAGAGGCTGTTTCCTGTTTCAAGTTCTGCAATATCAATCTCTAAAAATTCAGGAATTGCAGCCGGTCTACATTTGATTGACAATGAATTCATTAGTTGTACCAAAATTCCTCCTGACTTAACACCGACGCTTTCTCCTCTGGATCTAAGCGGCACATCAAGTGTAATTTTTTGATTTTCTGTAACCTGCTGAAAGTCAACATGCATGATTTCATCTGTAACAGGGTGATATTGCACATCTTTTAATAAAACAAACTGTGCTGTTTGACCCAGATTTGTCTCAAAAATGGCCTGCCCAGATTTGACGGCTTTATTAAGTGTAATTTTTTCAATAGAAACAGAAACGCCTCTCTCTCCAGAATGATAAATAACTCCTGGAATATTATTGTTTTTTCTCATTCTGCGAACGGCAGAAGTTCCTGTTTCATTTCTTTCTTGTAATTCTAACTTTTGAAATTTGCTCATTGTATGTTCCTTGTTTTAAATAGTTCGCTCACTGACCCCCCTGTGTGTACTCTTGTTATTGCCTCTGCAAAAACTTTTGACGAGGAAATCGTTTCAATTTTATTTATTAATTTTCTATTGTTATTGGCAATTGTGTCTGTAATAAAAACTTTATCAATATCGCTGGATTCAATTTTTTCTACTGCTTGTCCAGAAAAAACTCCATGCGTTGCAGCCACGGTTACAGAAAGGGCCCCCCTTTCCTTAGCAACCTTTGCAGCATTAATAATAGTTCCAGCTGTATCAATAATGTCGTCAACCATCAAAATGTGCTTATTTTCAGGGTTTCCAACCACGGCCACTACCTCAGACTGGTTGTGTTCATACCTTCTTTTGTCAATTAAGGCAAAATCCGAACTTAACCATTTTGCATATCTTTGATTTAGCTTACTTGATCCCATGTCGGGAGACAAAACAGTGATGTTTTCTATTTTTTGATTATTAAAATAATTTTTTACAGTTGGCAAAAGAACCATACTTCCATAAAGATTGTCAACAGGAATTGAAGTAAACCCTTGAATCGCGGTTGAATGTAAATCCATGGTTATTATTCTGTCAGCCCCCGCCTCGCAAAATAAATCCATAACTACTTTTGCTGAAATTGGAACTCTTGGAGAAACTTTTCTGTCTTGCCTTGAGTAGCCAAAATACGGGATAACAACATTAATTCTTTGGGAGCTTGCTCTACGCGCTGCATCAATCATCAAGGCTAATTCTAAAATATTTTCTGCAGGCGCGTTGGTGCTTTGGACTAAATATATATCATTGCCTCGAAGATTTTCTTCATATTTAATCCAAATTTCCCCATCGCTAAATCGGTCTAGATGTATTAATCCCAGCTTACTGGAAATATCAATACTGATTTTTTCAGCAAGCAACGGGTTGCTAGAGCCCGAGAAAATTTTTTGCACAAAATGTCCCATATAAATGTGTTGGGGGGCAGGGACTCGAACCCCGACTGTCTGGACCAAAACCAGATGTCCTGCCAATTAGACGACCCCCCAGAAAATTAATATCTTGGCTTGGAAAGGACGACGTTGTGTGAACGGCTCAAAGCTTCTGTGGCTTTTTTTGCCTTTTTAGAGCTTGAGAATACTCCAAACACAGTCGAACCCGTACCCGACAAACTGGCAAAGTCTGCTCCTGAATCCAAGATTGCTTTTTTAATAATGCCAATTTCTGGATGTGTTTTAAAAACATACATCTCAAAACGATTGTTAAATAACTTATGATTATACTTATTACTAATTAATAAGTTTTCAAACGTGGCTAAATTAACGACGTCTTGATGATGAAACAAATTATTTTTTAAAGAAGAAAAGGCGGTTTTGGTTGAGACGCTAGTTTGTGAACCAACAAGAACAAAATATTTTTTAGGCTTTATCGAAGAAGGTGTTAGGGTTTCGCCCCTATTGGTCCCAAGCTGAAGTCCTCCTCTAACGAAAAATGGGCAATCTGATCCAATTTCTAGAGATAATTTTTCTAAATCTTCCGCGTCAATCTTTAAAGAAAACATTGCGTTCAGTGCCTTAAGGGTGGCGGTGCCATTGCTTGATCCGCCCCCCAAGCCAGAGCCAATTGGAGTTTTCTTTTTAAGAAAAATTGAAACATTTGATACTGAGGCGGGGAACTTTTTTTTCAAAATTTTAAAAGCGTGTGCGCAAGTGTTATTTTCAGCATGAATAAGATTATTGTTGCATTTAAATTCAAAGTGCTCTGATGGTAATATTTCTAACTCATCATATAAGTCTATTTCCTGAAAAGCCGTTTGGATGTTGTGAAAGCCATCTTTTCTCTTATTTAAAACGTGAAGAAAGTAGTTTATTTTTGCGAAAGACTTTATTTTCATTTTCCAAACGTCAAAATAACTTCTGCTCCCCAACCTTCCTTAAAATCAATAAAATTTAAACCATTTCTGGTGATTGCCTTAATTGAAACATTGTTTTTTGATATACTCAAAAGCTTAGCAACGCTGGCCTGAATTTCTTTCCTGTGGGGACTAATTTTAGGACTATTTAAAGTTATAGTTGCATCTACAAAATAAATGTTAAAGTGTTTTTTAAATTGATTCAATGCATCGACTAACATTTTTTTGCTATCAATATTTTTATTATTTTCATTCTCGGGAAAGTGTTCACCTATATCTTTACTGCTGAGAGCTCCGAAAAGTGCATCAATAATTGCATGAAGAAGAACATCTCCATCAGAGTGGGCCTTGGTTTGGATTTCGCATGCAATATCAACCCCCCCAACACTGATTCCTGGACCGGGCTCTACAGAATGGTAATCTAGACCAATGCTGTATTTTAACTGTTTTTGTAAAAACTTTTCTGCAACGACCATGTCGTCTTTAGTAGTAATTTTTAAATTAAAATCTTTGTTAGGGACGTGTAAAACTTTCATATTAAGGTGTTCTAGCGCTGTTGTTTCATCAGTAAAAACTTCATCTAAATTTTTTGTAAATAATATGGCGCTTTTTAGTGATTCGTATTTAAAAACTTGTGGGGTTTCAACCGCATAAAGCCCTTCTCTCTTAACTGGGCTTATTTTCTGTCCACGCTGAATTCTTTTTACAGTATCATGAATGGGCCTTACCATAGTTGCTCCATCATGAGATTTAATTTCATCAATTAATTGATTTAATTGGTTGCAGTTTAAAAGGGGCCGCGCTGCATCATGTATTAAGACTAGTTTGGTTCTAGGGTCAAGATTTTCAATTGCTTTTTCAACAGACTCGGCTCTAGTTTTTCCTCCTGCCACCAGTTGAACTTTATTAGAAAACTGATTGAATACTTTTTTTTCGAAAGTTTCTGAAAATTTGTCTAGAGGAATAACTAAAAAAATTTCTTCGATTTTTTCAAATTCCAATAAGACTTCTAAACTATAGCTAAAAAGAGGTTTATTATTAATTTCGACAAATTGTTTTTTTGCCCCAAAACGTTCACCCGTGCCAGCTGCAAGTAGTATTGCGGAGATCATTTTAATATTAACATTGAATCACCATACCCCAAAAATCTATAGTTTTTATTTTTGGCAACCCTGTATGATTCTTTAATAAAATCATATCCTCCAAATGCACTAACGCACATAAATAGCGTACTTTCTGGCTCATGAAAGTTAGTAATTAATCCATCAACAATTCTAAAGCTATATGGGGGGTGAATAAATAGATTGGTCCACCCTTTTTTGGGAGAAATTTGGAACCCCGAAACATTTACGGCCTCTAAAGCTCGAGCTGTTGAGGTTCCAACAGCAAATATTCTTCTTCTTTTTCTCTTTGCCTCATTAATAGCGATTGCTGTTTCTGGGCTAACCTCAAAATATTCTGAATCCATATGGTGTCTATTTAAATCTTCAACCTGTACAGGTCGATAGATACCAAGGCCAATATGAAGGGTAATTGTGTGAATCCTAACTCCCTTATTTTTAAGCTTATTGAGAATTTCTTCTGTAAAATGTAGGCCTGCTACGGGCGCTGACACCGCTCCTCTCTTTTCAGCATACACAGTTTGAAACCTTTCGCTGTCAGATGGGACTGGCTCTCTCTCGATATATGGTGGTAGCGGCGGGTGCCCAATTTTATTTAATATATCATCAAAATCTCCTTCATATTCAAATCGCACCACTCTTCCCCCAGACACCGTATTGTCTATAACATCGCAATATATCCCGTCTGCCAAATTAAGCTTATTGCCAATTCTGACTTTTCTTGCCGGCTTTACCAAAACCTCCCAAAGCT
>JALRJJ010000047.1 GCA_023255095.1 bacterium | reverse complement strand
ATGATTTGATGAATGCAATTGAAGCTTCTAAAAATAATCCATCTAAAAAATAGTCAATAGTTCAAAAAAAGAGGGGCTACTTAGGTAGCCTTTCTTTTATACAAACAACCACAAAAAACTACTATAAACTGCAAAAAATAGGGCTACTAATTTGGTATTATAATATCCGCCTGTTATCATTTTCAACGAATCCAAATTTTCAACCAAAAAATCTCAACCTAAATCAAAAACAAGGCGGGGTAGGGTAATAGTATAATTCAGACATTTTTAAATAAAATAAAAGACTATGATAGTTAACGCTTTATCGTAAATTGCACCTTACATGGTAGTAAAATAATTATGTCTTTCAAAAAAATTGGTTTAAAAGAACCTATTCTAAGAGCACTTCAGCAAGAAGGATATAAAGAGCCAACACCAATTCAAAAAAAAGCAATATCATCAATAATGAAAAATAAAGATGTGATGGCTGCAGCACAAACTGGTACTGGAAAAACAGCATGTTTTGCTTTGCCTATTTTAGAAATTTTATCCAACCAGCTGGATAAAACGAATATCCATGAATTAAACGCTTTGATTGTAACCCCGACTAGAGAATTGGCTGTACAAGTGCATGATAGTATTAAATCGTATGGTAAATATTTATCCTTAAAATCGGTAGCAATCTACGGAGGTGTTTCAGATGTAAATCAAAAACAAGCTATAAATAAAGGTATAGATATTATGGTTGCAACTCCTGGTAGACTGTTAGACCTGTATCACCAGAAAGCCATTAATTTTAGCAACGTAAAAATTTTGGTGCTTGATGAAGCTGATCAAATGTTAGATATGGGTTTTTTAAATGATATAAAGAAAATTGATAAATATCTTCCCAAAGATAGACAAAATTTAATGTTCACTGCTACATTTTCTGATCCATTTAGATCATTAGTTAAGCAATTTTCAAAAAATCCTATTGAAATATCAGTATCTAGAGATAATGAAACTGGAAAGAATATTGAGCATTTTTGTCACCCAGTTGATGCAAGCAACAAAGCAAAGTTGTTAATACATTTAATCCAGCAAGAAAAATGGAATCAAGCACTTGTGTTTACTAGAACAAAGCATGGTGCAAATAGGCTCACCAAAAAACTTATTAATGCCAGGATTACAGCAGTCGCGATTCATAGCGATAAAACTCAAAATTATAGAACAAATGCCCTAAACAAATTCAAGAAAAACCATATTCAAATACTGGTCGCAACGGATGTAGCAGCAAGAGGAATAGATATTAAAAATATGAATCAAGTAGTGAATTTTGATCTTCCCAGCGTGGCAAAAGATTATATTCATAGAATTGGTAGAACTGGAAGAGCTGGAAAATCAGGAAAAGCAATATCTTTTGTCTGTAATGATCAACAAAAATTATTGAGAGAAATTCAGCAACTCTTAAATCAAAAATTACCAATGTATCCCATTGAAGGTTTCTAGCCGATAGTTGGGTATTGTCAATATTTATAGTGCAACAAAACCCCAGTAAATCGATAATTTTATAAATCAACCTTTGGAACAGGCATATCACTATTAAATATTTTCTTTAAATCAGAAAATCCCCCAATAGCAACACCATCCACAAAGATTTGAGGAACGTAAAAATCTTCCATTCCAATTTCTTTCATCTTGGAGCGGGATATCTTTGATTGTTCAACATCAATCTCTGTAAAAGCAATATTCTCTTGATTCAAGAGTTGTTTGGCGCCCTTGCAATAACCACACCAAGTCGCAGTGAAAATTGTGACGGCACCGTTTTCAACATCCGCTTTAGTGATTGTTTCCTTGGTGAATTGAGGATTAGAGTTTTTAATAACAATAAATTCTTCAATCTGTTTGACTCGGTTATTGTGATAAAAAAGGCTAAATCCTATTAAACCAGCAACGGCTAGAAGACTAATTATTTTTGAACTATTCATAGATAAAATTTACATTAGAAATAAAAAAAGGGCTATAGAGCCCTTTTTTTATTGATTGAATCACAAGAATTAAAAACTATAGCCTAATTCTACCCAAAAATTATTGAATTTGAATTCATCGTCTAGTTCTCTTAATCCTTGGTAATAGCCTAAATTGATAGCCATTTTATCATTGATTGGAACACTGCCATTGACAAAAAAGCCATAGTCATTATCAGACTCAGAATCAGTCATCGTTAATCCGAGGGCTTTAGCTTGTACCTCATAGATATGAGTATATATAGGACCCGCTGAAAGGGAGAAGCTTTGATTGCTCATTAAGTTATAAGACATCCAAAACTCAACTCCTTTACCTTTTAATTCAATACTAACAGATCCATCGCCTAACTCTTCATCAGTGTAATTATACTTACCACCGCGATGAGTCATTCCAGCTCCAACTGAGATAGTTTCATTCATATCATAAGAAATACCTAAGTTTAAACCTGAAGATCTTCCATCAGCATCAGTAAAACTACCTGAGGTATATCCAGCATAGACACCCCATGGATTATCTTGCGCAAAAGTAAAAGCACTCAAAAATGCAAATACTACTAAGATTTTTTTCATTCGAATCTCCATTCTATTATTTTTTGCAAATATGAATTAATTTAAAATAAAATGCCAGAGATTTCTGAAGTCAAATTAACCGCTGAATTTATCAATCATGCCAATCAAAATAGGTCGATTAAAGATGTCCAGTTTTTAAAAACCAATAAACTAAAACTGGTTGAAGAATTGAATATCATTGGATCTACAATTTCTGCAGTGAGCAGAGGAAAAGAACTCAAACTTTTCTTCAATCAAGAGCCGGTAGTGATTTCATTAGGGATGACAGGTTGTTTTAAGAATTTCAAAAAAAGAGGATATAAGAATAAACATTGGAAACACGGGCATATTCGATTTTATATGAGTGATGATACTTGGTTTGTTTGGAGTGATGTGCGTCGGTTTGGTAAAAGTGTTTCCACTAATTGGAATCCTTTAAGAGGACCAGATATTTTTAATGAGGAACAGTTGTTTAAATCCAATATTCTCGAAAATACGAATCATCCTGACTTTACCAAACCTGCTCATATCGC